>NZ_JAZGQE010000109.1:0-16342 GCF_048593885.1 Yersinia sp. 1252 StPb PI
CTCCTATGCTCACCAGTGGGCTACGGCGTATGGTGATTTAGTTAATATATCCAATATTCATGACAACTATACTTTTTCCGACAGCACAGATATGAATAATAATAGAATCGCTCTGGCTGAGTTTCAAAACCCTGATGGGCCAGCCGCGCTAATTGTTGGTGGCACTCTATTGGGCGATAATGGCTTCATGGAACGGGGGAATTATATCCAATCCTTAGAATTTGGTAATTCATTTATTCCTAATGCAGATAACGCCTCTAATACCGGTAATACCCCTAAGCAGCTTGATCAAGTGCAGTTGAGACTAGATGGTTTAAGTATTGACGGTGATTTTTATTATTCGGTATGCTCATTGTCCAGAACGATGCATGCAGAGCCAGGAAAACCTTACCAAGGAGGTGAAGATGAAGGCATATACAATTTATTGAGAGGTAATGCTACTCCTATGCTGGAACTCCTAAAAGCCCAAGGTATTGATGTAAACACACCACTCACCGATATGGCGATCGCTACTCAGTTTAACGCTATAGCTGATACGCCGGTCATTGACACTGTGGGTGTAACTGATGGGAGTGACATATTATTAGCAGCGTGATAAAGACAATCGACAAATGACTTTCTGGCTAGGGAAATAATACTACCACCATATTCTATAATTTACTTTTTATTACTATATAGGCGGTAGTTCATTTTGTTGCTTTTCTGAAAATGACTTTCTTTTGAATATCAATCTGTTCTGATAAATATATATTACTTTAATTTAATATCAGTCGCAGGAATTATTACGAAGAATATACATTCTGTATGGAAATGGATGCCATGGAATCAAGCAAAAACGCTAGCTCTTCGTCGGCATCGCCAACGATCCTCTCAGCTCTGGCCCATCATAAAAAAAGCCTCTGGGGTATAGGGCTATTTACTGCTGTAATCAATCTGCTGATGTTGGCACCCGCAATCTACATGCTACAAGTTTATGATCGTGTTCTTGCTTCAGCGAATACCATGACGCTATTAATGCTGACGATTCTAGTATTGAGCATATTTGCCTTTATTGGACTATTAGAATGGATTCGCAGTGCGGTAGTTATTCGGCTGGGCACACGTATTGATATGCAGCTTAATCAACGAGTCTTTAATGCTGCTTTTGCTTCCCAACTTATGGGCGATAAAACACCTGCGGCTCAGGCATTGAATGATTTAACTTCTCTGCGCCAGTTCGCGACGGGCAGTGCTTTGTTTGCCTTTTTTGATGCGCCGTGGTTCCCGTTGTATTTGCTGGTGATTTTTCTCCTCCACCCTTGGCTGGGGGCGCTGGCAGCCGCCGGCGCTTGTATATTGATATTTTTGGCTTGGCTCAATCATTGGATATGTAAAAAGCCGCTAAAAGAAGCCTCAATAATCACGGCACAAGCAACACAGCATGCTAATGCGAATTTGCGCAATGCAGATGCCATCCAAGCAATGGGGATGTTAAAAGCCTTACGTGAACGCTGGCTGAGGCAACACTCTCAATTTCTCTATCAGCAAAATGTTGCCAGCGATAAAAGCAGCCGCGTGACGGCTTTATCCAAATCTAGCCGTCAGGCGTTGCAATCTATGATGTTGGGGCTAGGCGCGTTGTTGGTAATCGATGGTGCTATTACCGCAGGTGTGATGATTGCTGGCTCTATCTTGGTCGGTCGGGTGTTAGGGCCAATTGATCAACTGATTGCGGTTTGGAAACAGTGGAGTCACACGCGACTGGCCTACCAACGTCTCTCTTATCTGTTGGCGCAACAACCTCAACCCGCTACCGGTATGATTTTGCCGCCTCCACAGGGCAAATTAAGCGTCACACAACTTACAGTTTGCAAACCGGGAACACATATTCCGGTATTGCAATCTATCAACTTTGAACTGCAACCCGGCGATGTGCTTGGCATTTTGGGGCCGTCAGGCAGTGGTAAATCCACTCTGGCGAAGTTGTTGGTCGCAAGCCAATCTGCATTCAGTGGCTCAGTTCGTCTAGACAGTGCAGACATTTCTCAGTGGGATAAAAGCCATTTAGGGGCCTTTATTGGTTATCTACCCCAAGATATTCAGCTATTTCGCGGTTCAATTGCTGAAAACATTGCGCGTTTTGGCCCGATTGATAATGCAAAAGTTATTGCTGCCGCACAATTAGCCGATGTGCATGACTTGATTCTGCATCTGCCGCAAGGCTATGACTCTCAGCTAGGAGACGAAGGCGAAGGGTTATCCGGCGGCCAGCGGCAGCGAATTGCCTTGGCGCGGGCTGTGTATGGGATACCAAGGCTTATCGTATTAGATGAGCCAAATGCCAGTTTGGACAAAGAAGGTGAAAAAGCCTTATTAGCTGGCATTTGCCAGCTAAAACAGCAGGGCAGCACGATTGTGATGGTCACCCATAAACCAGAACTGTTATCGGGTAGTGATTACTTATTGTTTTTAAAAAGTGGGCAAATAGAGCTGTTTGATCGTACTCAGAGCATATTGAAAATAAAAGATAAAGCAGCAGTTGAACCTGAGACCAAAGCATTTAACACGCGTAATGGCTGGGGTAGTGGGGTGTCATATGACGTAGCTCCCATTCGCACCGCATCACAAAAATAAACACCACGGAGGGAGATAAAACAATGCTACCTGAATCAAGCCGTTTTCCAGTTACTGATGAAAACCATCAGCAGCAAAACCGATTACGGCCACAGATAAATAGTGGCTACTATCTAAATCTTGGTGGGTTATTGGTTGTCGGTGGTTTTATTGGTTTTTTACTTTGGGCTGCGCTGGCACCACTGGATAAAGGGATTGCGGTTATTGGCCAGGTTGTGGTTGCTGAAAATCGCAAAGTTATCCAGCCCCTGCAAGGGGGGCGTATCCAACAGTTACATATTGCTGAAGGGGAAGAGGTAACCATAGGGCAATTACTCATCACCATGGATGATTCAGTGATTCGTAGTCAGCGGGATAGCCTGAAAAATCAGTACTTAAGTGCTTTGGCGCAGGAGGCTCGCTTAACCGCTGAGCAGGATGGTGTGAGTGAAATTATTTTTCCCGAAACATTACTCCTGCATCCAACCCAACCGCTGGTTGAACGTAATATTGTCTTGCAGCAACAACTTTTTCATCATCGTCGCCAGGCTCAATTGAGTGAGATTGCTCGCTTATCCGCACAAATTACGCGTCATCAAGACCGGTTGAATGGTTTGCAGGTGATGCGGCGTAATAATCAGCGCCAATCGGACTTATTCCAGCGGCAATTACAAGGTGTTCAACTGTTGGCGAAAAATGGTCATGTTGCCAACAATCAGTTACTGGATATGGAGCGTCAGGCGATATCACTCCATGCACGGGTAGAGCAGGATACCAGTGATATTGAAGAGGCTCATAAACTAATTGATGAAACCGAACAGCATATTTCACAACGGCGTGAACAGTATCAAAGTGAGAATCGTGAGCAATTAGCGAAAGCGCAGCAAAATACCCAAGACTTGAAGCAGCGTTTGAGCATAGCAGAATATGAGTTGGATAATACCCGGATATATGCCCCAGTCAGTGGTGCGGTTATTGCCCTGGCTCAGCATACGGTGGGAGGCGTGGTGAGTAGCGGGCAAACATTAATGGAACTGGTCCCCAGTGGGCAACCATTATTAGTTGAAGCCCAGTTACCAGTAGAGTTAATTGATAAAGCCAGAGCAGGCTTACCCGTTGATCTCAATTTTTCTGCTTTTAATCAGAGTAATACCCCTAAATTATACGGTTCTGTATTACATGTTGGGGCCGACCGTATACAGCATCCGCAAACCTCACAGCCTTATTACCCTTTAACCGTCGCTATTGATATGTCTCAAACCGAGTTGGCCATCCGGCCAGGTATGTCTGTTGATGTCTTTATCCGAACCGGGGAAAGATCATTACTCAATTATCTGTTTAAACCGTTAGCGGATCGCCTGCATGTAGCATTTGCTGAAGAATAACGCTTTTGGCGAGTCACTGTTGGTAACTCATGGAAGATAAAGGAATATGGCGATTTAATTCATGATGATAAGAAAAAATAATACCCGCACTCTTCTTTGGTGGGGGAGTGCCATGTTTGCCAGCAGCACCCATATGTACCTGCTCTGGTTGCTGAGTACCGAATCTGTACTTGTTAAACATCCCGATGACTCCCCAGTAGCAGTGATGCTCACTTGGTCGACAGAAACGCAGTTTAGCCAAAATTTAGAGCAAAACCCGGTGGTGGGTATGCAGCAGATTTTTAACGAACCGCAGGTTGAGCAACGGGAGGCTCAACCAGAAGAAGTGAATAATTTGCTGACAGCGCCTGAACAACCCAATGCTGTACTGCTAGTTGAGAAAGAGTTGGAAATCGCTAAAAAAGAGCCAGCTAAAATAAAACGGTCACAACAACCAGTAATAAAATCGCGCAAACCCGTCATTGAAGAAACACCAGAGAACAATAATAAATCATCTCCGCCAGCAGCAACAACCAGCACCACGTTATCTGGCGAGAGTCATCAAACTGCTGCCGCAGCGAATAGTGATTCCTTGTATAAACAACAGATTAAAATGAGTTGGCGAAGTCGCTTACAAGGACATCTGATGGGGTTTAAACGTTATCCCCCCAGTGCCAGAAAACAGCGACAACAAGGCATCGCCATTATCCGTTTTGTGTTGAATAAAGATGGGCATGTTCTATCTGCACAGCTTATAAAAAGCAGTGGGGCAGCTATTTTAGATCATGAAGCATTAGCACTTATTAAACGTGCTCAGCCATTACCTAAACCACCTGGCGAGTTGTTATTGCATGGGCAAATAACATTAGCTCTGCCCATTGGTTTTGATTTAAAAAATAAACGCGAGTAATAGCGGTAACGAGCACGACAATCTATAAAGCGAGTAGTTTGGCTAAACAGGGGATAAACTTCTCCCTGTTTAGTCTTATTCAGACAGCCAACCGAGCGCACAGATAGCGGTTTAGACTAATCCCTTCCTCCGAGGCATTAATTGCCAGACGCCGGTGCTGTTCCGGTGGTAAGCGAAGAACCAGTTTCCCGCTATAATGCTTTTCTGCCAAGGGTTGTGGTGGTATTTCACCATTAGTCTGCATGTCGCGCAGAATATCGGCAACCAACGCAGTGATACCTGCCAAGGCTTCGAAGCGCTCTTTTGCAAGCCATGACAAGCCAGGGAATTCCGCACACAAACCAACAAACTCATTATCTTCTGCCGACCAAGTAATCCGATACGTATAGTGTTCGATGTTAACCATTATCCATTTCCTCGAGTTTAGCCAATGCAGCGATCACCTGTTTTACCTGATAAAATTTGGCCATTCCGCTGCTGTCCTTTTGAATGTTGATCCGAGGGTCTCCTTGCCAGGGAGTACCATAGACATGATGGCTACTGGAGTAATGCCTGGGAAAGCCAAAGTAAAAATTACAGATTTTGACGAGTTCGCGGAATTTAACCCCAGCGGGGTTAGCTTTAATCTGAGCAACCCGACTGTCCATGTCTTTCATAGCACCTCCATTTTAGTATCATTAGTGGTATCAAATCAATAGTGATAGACCCACTAGTGCCGTTTTAAAACGACTAGAATTGAACAAACAGTGGGCATTACGGCTTCAGATGCCAAGTGGGATGATTCAATTCATGGAAGCAGTGCGCAAAATAAGGAATAAAAAAACCGGGCATAAAGCCCGGTGTGGGAAAACAAAAACCTTCAGCGAGTTAAATTAGTCACCTGGGCAGCGCAGGCAGCGTTCAGCCTCATCGGTACCCAACCTTAACTTGGACTGTAAATCACGCAGCGCAGTACGCAAGCCTTCTTCAATGACTGGGTGATAAAATGGCATATCCAGCATTTGATTGATGGTCATCTGTTGTTGATGTGCCCAAGCTAATAGATGTGCGATATGTTCGGCACTCGGCCCCATCATCTCGGCGCCGAGGAAACGGCCGGTTCCCTGTTCGCCATAAACGCGCAAAATACCTTTGTTTTTCAGCATGACACGCGAGCGCCCCTGATTTTCAAAAGAGACTTCACCGATTTCAAAACAACCACATGCACTGAATTTTTGTGATAATTCACGGAAGGTTGAGCCTACCATCGCAATTTGTGGGTCAGAGAAAACAACCGAGATAGGGCTGCGACGTAAGCCGGGAACCACTTCAGGGAATCCACCTGCATTCACTCCGGCGATACGGGCTTGATCGCTAGCCTCATGCAGTAATGGTAATTGGTTACTGGCATCACCGGCGATAAAGATATGTGGCACGCTGGTTTGCAGGGTAAGTCGATCAGCTTGCGGAACTCCTCGTTCGTCCAAAATGAGGGACGTATTTTCCAGACCCAGTTTATCCACATTAGGGCGACGACCAGTGGCAGCTAACACGTAATCAACCATGATCTCTTGCGGTTTACCGGTTTTATCCAGATAGCGGATAAAGACTTTATCCCCCTCACGCTGCATGACTTCCACTTTCACGTCTGGGTCAAGATAGAACTCTTCACCTAAGGTTTTCGCGGCGTAATTACGTACAATGCTGTCAGTCAGTGGGCCAACACCACCACCGACACCGAACATTTTTACTTGAACGCCCAGCCGGTGCAGTGCCTGACCGAGTTCCAGACCAATAACACCAGGTCCGAATACCGCAACAGATTCGGGTAGGTCATCCCAGCTAAACACATCATCATTAACTATCAGTCGGTCACCCAGCTCATCCCAGGCTGTGGGCCAGGTTGGGCGGGAGCCAGTCGCAATCACGATACGCTGTGCAACAATACGCGTATGATCATCAACTTGTAGCGTATTATCATCAATGAAACGGGCATAGCCTTGAATTTTGTCCGCGGCTGGAATGTTATCTACACCCTCCAGCACAAAACCAACAAACCGGTCGCGCTCACGTTTAACACGACTCATCACTTCACGGCCATTAATCAGAATATCGCCTTGCGGGTGAATACCAAATTTAGGCGCTTTTTCAATATGATGTACGGCTTCGGCCGCTGCAATCAGCAGTTTGGATGGCATGCAACCAACGCGTGCACAGGTGGTACCGTATTCGCCACCTTCAATCATCACCACACTTGGGGTTGACAGTTTGGCAGCGCGATAAGCGCCAAGTCCGGCAGTGCCGCCGCCAATTACGGCGACATCAACGTTTAAGGTTTTCATGTCTGCTCCTAACATAAAAAGGGTAGGCCGAAGCCTACCAAGTATACCCGTTGTATTTGAAGCTACAGGGTTGCTGGCTGCATTTGTCACCCGAATCACTTACTGGTCTTGACCTTAAAAATAAGTAAGCTCATCGGGATGAGTTCACTTGCCGCCTACCTGTAACTCCAATGACTTTGGGTATTCACATTATCTTCATTCTATTAATATTATTAAGCAGATAAGTAATTTTCCAAATCATCACTGCCACCAATATGACGGCCACCAATAAATACTTGTGGCACAGTTCCACGACCAGTGACAGCACGTAAGCTGACGGTTGTCGCATCTTTACCCAGCACGATCTCTTCATACTGAATCCCGCGTTCTTGCAGCATTTGTTTCGCTTTAGCACAGAATGGGCAGCCCGGTTTGGTAAAGACAGATACCGACTCCTGTACTTTAAAGTCGGGTGCCAGATATTTCAGCATGGTATCGGCATCGGACACTTCAAACGGGTCACCCGGCTTATTTGGCTCCACAAACATTTTCTCAACCACACCGTTACGCACCAGCATGGAGTAACGCCATGAACGTGGACCGAAGCCCAGATCAGCTTTCTCAACCAGCATATTCATGCCCTTGGTGAATTCGCCGTTACCATCTGGAACGAAAGTAATATTTTCAGCATGCTGATCAGCTTTCCAGGCATTCATCACGAAGGTATCGTTGACTGATACGCACAGAATGCTATCAACACCGTGCTGTTTAAACACACCTGCCAGTTCGTTATAGCGTGGCAGATGGCTGGAAGAACAAGTCGGGGTAAATGCACCCGGTAGTGAAAATACAATCACTGTTTTATTGCTGAACAAATCGTCGGTGGTTACATCAACCCACTGGTCCCCCTGACGGGTATGGAAAGTTACTTGTGGGATTTTTTTACCTTCTTGGCTAGTAAACATCTGTAACTCCTTAATTAAAAAATAAAATATTTAAATTTTTATGAATATCTTTTCGTTGGGGCACATTATTCATTTTATCGCTTGATAGATCTAATCACTGGTTGCTATCTTATCTATCGTCAATGGCTATCATAAAGCGGAGCACAGATGAATATTCGTGATTTAGAATACTTGGTGGCGCTGGCTGAATTCAGGCATTTCCGGCGTGCCGCCGACTCTTGCCATGTCAGCCAACCCACATTAAGTGGTCAGATTCGTAAGCTGGAAGATGAGTTGGGCGTGATGTTGCTGGAGCGCACTAGCCGTAAGGTCTTGTTTACGCAGGCTGGGCTGTTGCTAGTGGAACAAGCCAGAACTATATTGCGAGAAGTAAAGGTACTGAAAGAGATGGCCAGCTTGCAGGGCGAAAGCATGTCCGGTCCACTGCATATCGGCCTGATACCTACGGTCGGGCCTTATTTGTTGCCGCAAATCATTCCCATGTTGCATAAGGCATTCCCGAAACTGGAAATGTATCTGCATGAAGCACAAACCCAGAATCTTCTGGCTCAGTTGGACAGTGGCAAGCTGGACTGTGCCATTCTGGCACTGGTCAAAGAGACCGAAGCTTTTATCGAAGTTCCGCTATTTGATGAACCGATGAGCCTGGCTATTTATGCCGATCATCCATGGGCCGATCGTGACAGAGTGCAAATGCATGAGCTGGCGGGTGAGAAATTATTGATGTTGGAAGATGGCCACTGCCTGCGCGATCAGGCGATGGGCTTCTGTTTCCAGGCCGGTGCAGAGGAAGACACCCATTTCCGCGCCACCAGTTTGGAAACTCTGCGTAATATGGTGGCTGCGGGGAGCGGCATTACTTTGCTGCCGTCGCTGGCGGTACCGAATGAGCGCAAGCGTGATGGCGTATGCTATCTGGAGTGCTACAAGCCTGTGCCTAAACGCACTATCGCGTTGGTGTACCGCCCCGGTTCCCCACTGCGTGGCCGCTATGAGCAACTGGCCGAGGCGATACGTGAACACATGCAACCGCGTATGAATCCAGATGTTATAAAGGAAAAGCTAGAACAGGCGGTTTAAACCGTTCAGGGCTGCCACACGATAGGCTTCAGCCATCGTCGGATAGTTGAAGGTCGTATTAACGAAATATTCGATAGTATTGCCTTCTCCTTTCTGTTCCATAATCGCCTGCCCGATGTGGATAATTTCCGCTGCACGTTCGCCAAAGCAATGAATACCCAAGATCTGCTTGGTTTCCCGATGGAACAGGATTTTTAAGCTACCGGTATCCATCCCGACGATTTGCGCGCGCGCCAGATGTTTAAATTGCGCCCGGCCGACCTCGTAGGGCACTTTCATCGCGGTCAAATCTTGCTCGGTTTTCCCAACCGAACTGATTTCCGGGATAGTGTAAATACCCGTCGGAATATCCTCGATCAAATGAACGTTGGCTTCGCCTTTGATCATTGCTTGTGCCGCGATACGCCCCTGATCATAGGCCGCAGAGGCCAGACTCGGGTAACCAATCACATCACCCACCGCATACACATGTGGCAGCGCTGTCTGGTACATGCTATTGACCTTCAGCAGACCACGGCTATCGGCTTCCAGACCAATGTTTTCCAACCCTAAACCGCCGGTATTACCGGTACGACCATTGGCGTACAACAAGCAGTCTGCTTTGACCTTTTTACCTGATTTCAGATGGACAATAACCCCATCAAGGGTTCCCTCAATTTGCTCAAACTCTTCGTTGTGGCGGATAACGACACCGTTATTCCAGAAGTGGTAAGAGAGGGCATCTGACATTTCCTGATCAAGGAAGGCCAGTAGGCGGTCGCGGGTATTGATTAAATCAACTTTGACGCTCAAACCACGGAAGATTGAAGCATATTCACAACCAATAACCCCTGCGCCATAGATAATGACGTGCTGAGGTTCATGGCTGAGCTGTAAAATGGTATCGCTGTCGTAAATCCGTTCATGGCTAAAATCAACATTCGCCGGGCGGTAGGGGCGTGAACCTGTAGCAATCACAATGTTATCAGCGCGTAGTGTATCGTTGGTGCCATCGGCATAACGCACGTTGATAGTATTGGCATCAATAAAGCTGGCATCGCCTGAAAACATATGGCAGTGATTGCGATCGTAAAAACCCTGGCGCATACGTGTCTGTTGATTAATAACACGATCAGCATGGTTTAAAATATCAGCGAAAGAAGAACTGATGGTTCGGGCATTGTCGCTGTAGAGTGGATTTTGGTTGAATTCGATAATACGGCTAACGGCGTGGCGCAAAGCTTTGGAAGGGATAGTGCCCCAATGGGTACATCCACCGCCCACATTATTATACCGTTCAATTACGGCAACACGGGCACCTTGCTTGACCAACCCCATAGCGGCACCTTCACCGCCAGGACCCGAGCCAATAACAATGGCATCAAAATGGAAGTGCTGTTGCATGTAGGAGAGACCTATTCTTATACAAAATTACAACGGTACATTAACATCATCCCAACCAGATACCCAATAGATTTCAAGATGCAGCCAACACATCTGTAAATTGAAAGATGACAGGTATAAGTCAATCAACCATGGGTAAATCACCGTGATGTGTGTTGTAAAGCGGCAATTCAGTATTGGGATGATACGTTTGTATAACGGTTGTTACTATAAAGTTTGGTATATTGCTGACTATATATCTTAGATTGAGAATTTGGATATCCCTTGGGCACGATTATGGGCGTCAGAGCACAACAAAAAGAGCGGACTCGTCGTTCCCTTATCGAAGCGGCGTTCAGCCAACTGAGCGCTGAGCGGAGTTTCGCCAGCCTTAGCTTGCGGGAAGTCTCTCGCGAAGCTGGTATCGCACCGACTTCTTTCTACCGGCATTTTCGCGATGTCGACGAACTTGGCCTGACAATGGTCGATGAAAGCGGCCTGATGTTGCGCCAACTGATGCGTCAGGCACGCCAGCGGATTGCCAAGGGCGGCAGTGTTATCCGTACCTCCGTATCTACATTTATGGAATTTATCGGTAATAACCCGAATGCATTTCGCTTATTGCTGCGCGAGCGTTCCGGCACGTCCGCCGCATTTCGTGCCGCAGTGGCACGTGAAATTCAGCATTTTATTGCTGAGCTGGCAGATTACCTCGAATTGGAAAACCACATGCCACGCAGCTTCACTGAAGCTCAGGCTGAGGCCATGGTCACAATTGTCTTCAGTGCTGGTGCAGAAGTGCTGGACGTGGATATTGAACAACGGCGACAGTTAGAGGAACGCTTGGTCTTACAACTGCGGATGATCTCCAAGGGCGCTTATTATTGGTATCGTCGCGAGCAGGAAAAACTCGCCGTATCTCGCACTTAATAAGGTAAGGAAAATGATGGAACAGTCTCGCCGTGAAATCGGCACCCTGCTGCTGGCGTTGATTACTGGCCTGGCAATAAATGGTTCATTTAACACGTTATTCAGCGCGTTTGTGCCTTTTTCAGTTTTTCCGCTGCTAACGTTAATATTAGCCGTATATTGTTTGCATCAGCGCTACCTCAATTTCGCCATGCCACATGGCTTGCCAGTACTGGCCTCCGCGTGTTTCCTGCTCGGGATTTTGCTGTATAGCGCGATTGTTCGGGTTGAGCATCCGGCAATTGGTTCTAATTTCGTTCCTTCTATTCTCAGTGTCGTGTTGGTGTTCTGGATCTTGTTTAAGCTAAAAGCACGTAAGTCGGTGCAATCAGAATCTGAGCCAGATAATTCGGATAACCAGCAGCCGCAATAACTTGAAAGCGATATGTTTTAAAACGACCTATTTTAAAACGAAAAAGGGCAACATCGCGTTGCCCTTTTACTTATCTATTGCCTGTCAGCCGCGCTTTTCCAGCAATACCCCACACTCCATATGATGGGTGTAGGGGAACTGATCGAACAGTGCTAATCGGCTGATTTTATGTGTCTGTTGTAACTGTTCCAGATTGGCGCACAGCGTTTCAGGGTTACAGGAGATATAAAGGATACGCGGATAACCTTGTACCAGTTTGACTGTCTCGTTATCCAGCCCGCTGCGCGGGGGATCGACAAAAATGGTCTCGCAGTTATAACTGCTCAGATCAATACCCTTCAAACGGTTAAATTCGCGTACACCTTGCATTGCCTGGGTAAACTCTTCAGCTGACATGCGGATAATTTGCACGTTATCGATATTATTTGCCGCGATATTGTATTGTGCCGCTGCCACTGAGGGTTTAGCGATTTCTGTTGCCAACACCCGTGCAAAATTGCGTGCGAGCGCCAACGAGAAATTACCATTACCGCAATACAACTCCAATAAATCACCGCTGGCATTTTTAGTGGCATCAATCGCCCATTCCAGCATATGAATATTCACCGCTGCATTCGGTTGGGTGAAACTATTCTCCACCTGACGATAAATCATTTCACGCCCAGCAACCGGTAACACTTCATCGATATAGTCGTGATCTAGCATGATTTTAGTTTTCGATGCCCGGCCAATCAGTTGCAGATCAAAACCTTGTTCGCGTAGCTTTTCACGTAATTCCAGCGCCTTCTGCTGCCACTCTTCATCTAATTGACGGTGATACAGCAAAGAGGCGATCAATTTACCGCTTAGGGTAGATAAGTAATCAATCTGGAACAGTTTACGCCGCAAAATCGGTTCGGCCCTGATGGCCGTCATCAGCGCACTCATCAGACGATTGATCAACAAACTTGCCACCGGGAACTGTTCAACACGGATACGCTGTTTGGTCTGCTGGTCAAACATGATGTGGTACAAGTCATCTTCATCGTGCCAAACGCGAAACTCGGCTCTCATGCGGTAATGCTCTGCCGGAGAACGGAATATTTCCGCAGCAGGTGCCTGAAACGGCAACATCATCGTCTGAAGACGGGCAGATTTTTCCGCCAGTTGTTGGTCGTAACTGTCTGTCGGCAGGATGTCGGGAGTCATGTTTCTTCTCGTCTGGCCATTATAAAAGAGAGGTATTGCTGCGGATTGTAGGGAAAGTGGGAGTGATGTCCAGTTTTGTTGTGTTTATTCCCTATAACGAGGATGGAAGTCTAGACATCTATTTTACTTGATCGTAGCATTGCGGTCCGGCCTCATGCTGTTACTGAAACACCTACGAGTTAAAAGGGAATCCGGTGTAAATCCGGAGCTGACGCGCAGCGGTAAGGGGAAGTTACGGCGATAGGTTTCAACCAGACACTGTCCGCAAGGGCGGGAAGTCATCGCCAGCTCTATTTCACGGTATTAATTCATTTAAGTAATGAAGAAGACGTGACATCAGAGATCCCAAGCCCGAAGACCTGCCGGTATTACGTCGCAATATGCGTGGTCGTCGCGAACTATCGGCCATGGCACTGCGGCATCCGCCAATTGAGTTTGGATGCTTGTATTCATGACAATTAAAAAATATACGCTGATCACAGCCCTTTCTGTGACGGCATTTTCTGGATGGGCCCAGGACAGCACCACAACAGGTAATAAAGACGAAATGGTGGTTACCGCCAACCGTTTCAAACAGCCAGTTTCCACGGTATTGGCACCCACCGATGTAGTAACGCGTGATGATATCGACCGCTGGCAGGCAAAAAGCCTCAATGAAGTGATGCGCCGGCTACCTGGCGTGGATATTGCGCAAACCGGGGGGTTAGGCCAAGGCTCTTCTATGTATATTCGTGGTACCGAAGCCCGTCATGTATTAGTGCTGATCGATGGCATTCCTCTGGCGCGAACCGGTATCATCAATAGTGTCGACTTTAATCAAATACCTCTCTCTTTGGTGCAACGTGTTGAATATATTCGCGGGCCTCGCTCTGCCGTATATGGCTCTGGGGCGATTGGTGGTGTAATTAACGTGATTACACAGTCAGACCAGGAAGGTGGGCAGATTAATGCCGGGGTTGGTTCTAAAGGTTACCAGCAATATGACGGCAGCGTTCGCCAACGCTTTGGTGATACTTTAGCGACGATAGCGGGCGGCTATCAAACCACGAACGGTTTTAACATTAAACCCGACTCACCTAATCCAGTGGATAGCGATCGGGACGGTTTTCGTAATAAAAATTTTTGGGCAGGGCTAGAGCATCAGTTCAATCAAGATATATCCGGTTTCGTCAGAGGTTATGGTTACACCAACAATACTGATTACGATGTTGGCAGTATTTCTTCCCCTGCTTACAGTGGTGATGAGGAGCGATTATATAACCATACTTATGACGCAGGGCTACGTTATGCAGCGGGAGCTTTCTCCTCTCAATTAATCGGTAGCTATCAGAAATACAAAGATTATAACTACAGCAGCCAATATGGGCGTTATGGCGTGGCGACTACGCTGGACGATATGGATCAGCGTAACGTGCAATGGGGTAATACATACAGCTTTGAGAGTGCAACGCTGAGTGCTGGCGTTGACTGGCAGCAACAGCGTTTGACCTCATCGAGTACCACTATCTCTGATACATATAAGCGGGATAATACCGGTTTGTATCTTAGCGGGCAGCAGAAGATAGGTAGTGTGACGCTGGAAGCCTCGGGCCGTGAAGATAAAGATGAGCAGTTTGGCTGGCATGAGACATGGCAAACCGCCGCAGGCTGGGAATTTATCCCTGATTATCGTGCGACATTATCCTATGGAACAGGATTTTTGGCCCCGTCACTGGGTCAGCAGTATGGTTCGCAGCGCTTTGATATCATATCAAACAGTGATTTGAAACCTGAGGAGTCCCGCCAATGGGAGGCAGGCCTGGAAGGATTGACTGGCCCACTTGATTGGCGTTTGTCTGCTTATCGCTACAAAATTGAAAACCTGATCGATTACTTCTCCGACCCAAATACCTACAAAGGGCAGTATTACAATGTTGATTCGGCAACGATAAAAGGGGTTGAATGGACAGGTAGCGTCGATACCGGCATTTTCAATCACCAGATAACATTGCAATATATGGATCCGCGTAATGATAAGAATAATGAAGTTTTAGCCCGTCGTTCTAAACAGCAAGCCAAGTATCAATTAGATTGGACAATGTTCAATCTGGATATGGACGTTTCTTATCAGTACTACGGTAAACGCTATGACAATAGCACCTCAGCCTATAGCTCGACTCAACGTGAATTACCGAGTTATAGCACGGTAGATGTTTCAGCGAGTTATCCGGTTACTTCTCATCTTACAGTTCGTGGTAGAATTGCTAACCTGTTTGATAAAGATTACGAAACGGCTTATGGCTATAAAACCGCTGGACGAGAGTATTACCTCACCGGAAGCTATAACTTCTAAGGCTGATACTGCTCCTCGCCCGACAGCACTGATTTTTGACTCAGGTGTTGGCGGGCTATCTGTCTATCAAGAGATTCGGCAGTTGTTGCCGGATCTCCACTATATATATGCTTTCGACAATGTCGCTTTCCCTTATGGGGAGAAGTCCGGTGAGTTTATCGTTGAACGCGTTCTGGAAATTGTCACTGCGGTACAGCAGCGCCATCCGCTGGCAATCGTCGTCATTGCCTGTAACACCGCCAGCACAGTAGTACTTCCTGCTTTACGTGAACGCTTTGCATTCCCTGTGGTTGGGGTTGTTCCTGCTATCAAACCGGCGGTGCGATTAACCCGTAATGGTGTTGTTGGCTTATTGGCTACCCGTGGCACGGTACATGCTTCTTATACACGGGACTTGATTGAGCGCTTTGCTACCGATTGCAAAATTGAATTGCTGGGTTCATCTGAGCTGGTGGAACTGGCAGAGTCCAAGTTGCATGGTGGTGCTGTACCTATCGAAACATTAAAGAAAATCCTCCACCCATGGTTGGCGATGCGTGAGCCACCGGACACCATTGTATTGGGGTGCACTCATTTCCCTCTATTAGTAGAAGAGTTGGCGCAAGTGTTGCCTGAAGGTACTCGCATGGTCGATTCCGGTGCCGCAATTGCTCGTCGCACTGCCTGGCTCATCTCTTCTCAAGAAAATGTAGTTTCTTCTCAGGAAGATAATATTGCTTACTGCATGGCGTTGAATGCAGATACTGACGTTTTATTGCCCGTTTTGCAGGGTTATGGCTTCCCGGTGCTGCAAAAACTGCCAATTTAAAGGCATTTTGACTAAAGATTCAGCGGTTGAAAAGTTTTTTCAAATTAGGGGTTGCAGGCTGTCAGGAACTCCCTATAATGCGCCTCCACTGACCGGGAA
>NZ_JAZGQE010000010.1:0-53654 GCF_048593885.1 Yersinia sp. 1252 StPb PI
GTTCGAACCCATTTATAAATTAAAACTATTTCCGTAGATAGTGGGAAAATTTTCTATAATTATGGTTCTATCGAGTTTTATTTAGCTAAGATTAAGTCATTCATTTTTAAAGGGGGTGTCATTTATGAGTTTTATGAAGGAATTTCGTGAATTTGCCATGCGTGGCAATGTGGTCGATTTGGCAGTCGGGGTAATTATTGGTGCCGCATTTGGCAGAATTGTTTCTTCACTTGTCGCCGACATCATCATGCCGCCACTTGGCTTATTGCTTGGGGGGGTCGATTTCAAGCAATTCCATTTCATATTACGTGCTGCTGAAGGGACTATACCTGCTGTAGTAATGAACTACGGTACATTCATTCAGAGCATTTTCGATTTTGTTATTGTGGCGCTCGCTATATTTTCCGCCGTGAAGCTAATGAATAAAATGCGCCGTGAAAAAGCGGAAGAGCCTGCAGCACCGCCAGCACCAACAACAGAAGAAAAGCTGTTAGCCGAGATTCGTGATTTACTGAAAGCGCAGCAATCAAAGTAAGTTCAGTTTTGATAAACGTAAAAGCCATCATATGATGGCTTCTTACTGCTTTCAAATCAGAAGACCAGTGGTAATGAATCTATTGATTGCTTACCACTGGCCTCCCAGTTACTACCTTTTGCGTATTTTTCTTTACGCCGATAACTTCCTTTTCCTTTACTGTTCTGCTCGATACGTTGCCTGAAAAGTGGGTCATGGAGTAATGCCTCTAGCGCATTATCTTTAATTTTCCCCTTGGTATGTCGATATACCGCCATAATAAAACCTCACTGATAAATTTATTGATTAAAAATCCTACGCATAATACTGCTAATGTAAGCTGATTTAAACTACCCACCTAAAATTTAGTCTTTAGCTGGTTCTTCAGTCGCCCCTTGTTCCAGTGCTTCCAGAATAGAACAATAAGTCGTTGCATGAGTACTTCCGCAGCAGGCATTACTAAGGCGTTTTAGTGATTCACGCATTCTTTTAAACTCAGTTATCTTACTTTCCACATCATGTAATCGAGAATCCACAATTGCTTTTGATTCCTGACAGGTATGATGTTCAGGATCGACACGAATCGACAGTAATTCGGCGATAGTTTCTAATGTAAACCCGAGCTGCTTCGCATAGCGGATAAAACGTAAACGCTGTAAATCTTGTTCACTATACAGTCGGTAACCGCCTTCTGTCCGTTTGCCATGATCCATCATTCCTTGTTTCTCATAGTAGCGAATAGTATCTGGTGTAACATCTGCCAGTTTAGCGAGTTGCCCAATTTTTAACATTTAGTTACTCCTCTTTTGACAGTTTATCGACCATTTTATGTTGGTACTCCTGATGGAGAAAGTCAGTGCTAAACCCTGCTTGTCTCAATCTCAGTTCTAATAATGCCAAGCGCTTATGTAAATTCTGGTAGTTATCGTGCTGCTTATCTATCTGTGACAACAATTCGGCGACAGTAAGTGCTTCTTGACGATCCTGCAATTCAACGGGGAGGTACCCTGCATTTCTCAGTAATCTGTAACCTGCTCTCAAATCAAGAGGAACTAGGGAGTCATCATCTAGCTGTAGTGGTTTACCGCTGCCTGACAGATTATCGAGTTCGCCCTTTTGCTGAGCATCAATAATGCGTCGTTCCGCCCATTCATCAATTAATTCCATATCACGACCAGGAGATCAGACTTTATAAAATCGAAGAATAGTTAAGGTTAAAGGATCGGTAGCAAAATAATAAGAGAGGATTGACAATATATGGGAAGGATAAACGCATATCACTGAATTGTAGACGTAAAAAAACCGGGCAAGCCCGGTTTTTTTACGCGTTTACAGATTACTCTGCAGCAACTACTTCTGCTTGCGATGCAGCACGATCAACTAACTCGATGTAAGCCATCGGTGCGTTGTCGCCTGCACGGAAGCCACACTTCAGAATGCGAGTGTAACCACCGGCGCGGCTCGCGAAACGCGGGCCTAGCTCGTTAAACAGTTTTGCCACGATCTCGTTATCACGAGTACGGGCGAATGCCAGACGACGATTAGCTACGCTGTCGGTCTTGGCAAGAGTAATCAGCGGCTCAACAACGCGACGCAGCTCTTTCGCTTTCGGCAGGGTCGTCTTGATTATCTCATGACGAACCAAAGAGCCGGCCATGTTACGGAACATAGCCTGGCGATGGCTGCTGTTACGGTTCAGTTGACGACCACTCTTACGATGGCGCATGACCTTATCCTTCTCAGTAAAACCTTAACCTGTGATCCGGTTACTCGTCAGCAATGCTAGCTGGCGGCCAATTTTCTAGGCGCATGCCTAAAGAAAGACCACGTGAAGCAAGCACGTCTTTAATCTCAGTAAGAGATTTTTTACCCAGGTTCGGCGTTTTCAGCAACTCAACCTCGGTACGCTGTACCAGATCACCGATGTAGTGGATAGCTTCTGCCTTGAGGCAGTTAGCAGAGCGGACAGTCAATTCCAGATCGTCAACAGGGCGCAGCAGGATCGGATCGAACTCTGGCTTCTCTTCTTTAACTTCCGGCTGACGTACATCTCGTAAATCAACGAAAGCTTCAAGCTGTTCAGCCAAGATAGTTGCCGCACGGCGGATCGCCTCTTCAGGATCGATCGTACCATTGGTTTCCATCTCGATAACCAACTTGTCCAGGTCGGTACGCTGTTCTACACGCGCTGCTTCAACATTGTAGGCAATACGCTCTACAGGGCTATAGCATGCGTCTACTAACAGACGACCAATCGGGCGCTCATCTTCTTCCGAATGAATTCGGGCAGAAGCCGGCACATAACCACGACCACGTTGAACTTTGATACGCATACTAATAGATGCGTTCTCATCGGTCAGGTGGCAGATAACGTGCTGCGGCTTGACGATTTCGACATCCCCGTCATGGGTGATATCGGCTGCAGTCACAGGGCCAATGCCAGACTTATTCAGGGTAAGAATAACTTCATCTTTACCCTGAACTCTCACCGCCAGCCCTTTCAGGTTGAGCAGGATCTCCAGGATATCTTCCTGTACGCCTTCTTTGGTGCTGTACTCATGCAGTACACCATCAATCTCAACCTCGGTCACCGCGCAACCCGGCATAGATGAAAGCAGAATACGGCGCAGTGCGTTGCCGAGAGTATGGCCAAAGCCACGCTCTAACGGCTCAAGGGTCACCTTGGCGTGCGTCGAACTGACTTGCTCGATATCTACCAGGCGCGGTTTTAGAAACTCTGTCACAGAACCCTGCATTGTGTCCTCTCTTTGGTACTAAGCTTTACTTGGAGTAAAGCTCGACGATCAGGTGTTCGTTAATGTCCGCAGACAGATCAGTACGTTCAGGAATACGTTTGAACACACCTTCCATCTTGACAGCATCAACTTCCAGCCAAGTCGGCTTTTCACGCTGCTCAGCCAGCTCCAAAGCTGCCTTAACACGAGACTGCTTTTTAGCTTTCTCACGGATGCTGACTACGTCATTCGGAGATACCTGATAAGAAGCGATGTTAACAACGCGACCATTTACCATGATAGCTTTATGACTAACCAGCTGACGTGATTCAGCACGAGTTGCGCCAAAGCCCATACGGTAAACTACGTTATCCAGACGACCTTCCAGCAGTTGCAACAGGTTTGCACCTGTGTTGCCTTTCAGACGTGCTGCTTCTTTATAGTAGTTACGGAATTGACGTTCTAGAACACCATAGATACGGCGAACTTTTTGTTTCTCACGTAACTGCACACCGTAGTCAGACAGACGCGGTTTACGCGCACCGTGCTGGCCAGGTGGTTGTTCAATCTTACACTTGGTGTCAATCGCGCGAACGCCAGACTTAAGGAACAGGTCTGTGCCCTCACGACGGCTCAGCTTGAGCTTAGGACCCAAATATCTTGCCATTTTCTCTCTCCAACAAACCTAAAAGCAGCGTTATACGCGGCGCTTTTTCGGCGGACGACAACCGTTATGAGGGATCGGAGTCACATCAGTAATATTAGTGATGCGGAAACCAGCCGCGTTTAACGCACGGATAGTAGACTCACGGCCCGGACCAGGTCCTTTAACCATAACTTCCAGATTCTTGATACCGTATTCTTTCACTGCGTCAGCGCAGCGCTCTGCTGCAACTTGCGCTGCAAACGGAGTAGACTTACGAGATCCACGGAAACCGGAACCACCTGCTGTTGCCCAACCCAATGCGTTACCTTGACGATCTGTAATAGTAACGATGGTGTTGTTGAAAGAAGCATGGATATGAGCCACACCGTCAGAGACTGTCTTTCTTACACGCTTGCGTGCACGAATAGGTGCCTTTGCCATTATTCAATCACCCCGATTATTTCTTGATCGGTTTACGCGGACCCTTACGGGTACGTGCGTTGGTCTTAGTACGCTGACCGCGAACTGGTAGACCACGACGATGACGCAAACCACGATAAGTCCCAAGGTCCATCAGACGCTTGATGCTCAGGGTCACCTCACGACGCAGATCACCTTCTACAACGTACTTGGCAACTTCGTCACGCAGCTTCTCGATTTGCTCTTCAGACAGCTCACTGATCTTAACATTTTCAGCAATACCCGCAGCAACACAGATAGCCTGTGAACGGGTTTTACCGATGCCGTAGATCGCAGTTAACGCGATTACGGTATGTTTCTGATCAGGAATGTTAATGCCTGCTATACGGGCCACTATGCACTCCTACTATTTTATACAGCAATACCATTCTGAAAAGCCCGTTTTCAGGATACTCAAATAGTATTGCAGTCACATACAAAAGATTGGCTGGCTAATCTAGCCAGCTCAACCCAACTTTGCAAGAAAAATATGCAAGATAAATCAGCCTTGACGCTGTTTATGCTTTGGTTCGGCACTGCAGATTACGCGAACGACACCGTTACGCTTAACAATTTTGCAGTTACGACATAATTTCTTGACGGAAGCACGAACTTTCATTTTTACTCTCCGTAACTTCTCAAACATCCCTGAATTAGCGGTTATAGCCTTTCAGGTTTGCTTTCTTCAATGCAGACTCGTATTGACTAGACATCATCAGAGTTTGCACTTGAGCCATAAAGTCCATGATGACCACCACTACGATAAGTAGGGAGGTACCACCAAAGTAAAATGGTACTTTCATCGCGTCACGCATGAACTCCGGGATCAGGCAGATGAAAGTAATATACATCGCACCAATTAAGGTTAGACGCGTCATTACTTTATCGATGTACTTCGCCGTTTGCTCTCCCGGACGAATTCCTGGCACGAATGCACCGGACTTCTTCAGGTTATCTGCTGTTTCACGCGGGTTAAACACTAACGCCGTGTAGAAGAAACAGAAGAAGATGATTGCAGACGCATAGAGTAACACATAAAGCGGCTGTCCCGGCTGCAAATACATCGAAATAGTCGTCAGCCAGTTCCAACCTGTCCCACCCCCAAACCATGATGCAATCGTGGCAGGGAACAGAATTATGCTGGAAGCGAAGATTGCTGGGATAACCCCGGCCATATTCACTTTCAACGGTAAGTGTGTGCTCTGTGCTGCATAAACACGACGACCTTGTTGACGTTTAGCATAGTTAACGACGATACGACGCTGACCACGTTCAATGAAAACAACGAAGAAGGTTACTGCAAACACTAATACTGCAACCAACAGCAACAGGAGGAAGTGCAGGTCGCCTTGCCGAGCTTGCTCGATGGTATGGGCTATTGCAGGTGGAAGACCAGCAACAATACCAGCAAAGATTATGATTGAAATACCGTTACCGATACCACGCTCAGTAATCTGTTCGCCCAGCCACATCAGGAACATAGTCCCGGTGACCAAGCTAACAACAGCGGTAAAGTAGAAAGCAAAGCCTGGATTGATTACCAGACCTTGCATCCCAGGCATATTCGGCAGACCGGTAGCAATACCGATCGATTGGAATATAGCCAATACCAACGTGCCATAACGGGTGTACTGGCTAATCTTACGACGGCCAGCCTCCCCTTCTTTCTTTATCTCTGCTAACGCTGGATGAACCACCGTTAACAGTTGGATAATAATCGATGCCGAAATATACGGCATGATACCCAAGGCAAAGATAGAAGCACGACTGAGAGCACCACCAGAGAACATGTTAAACATTTCAATGATGGTCCCTCTCTGCTGCTCGAGCAATTTAGCAAGCACAGTGGCATCGATACCAGGAATCGGAATAAAAGAGCCGATACGGAAAACAATAAGCGCACCGATAACAAACAAAAGTCTGCGCTTCAGTTCGCCTAATCCGCCTTTAGCACTTTGAAAATCTAATCCTGGTTGCTTAGCCATCTGCTACTTATTCCTCAATTTTACCGCCAGCAGCTTCGATAGCAGCACGAGCGCCTTTGGTGACACGCAGACCACGAAGAGTTACCGCACGAGTGATTTCGCCTGAAAGCATAACTTTCGCGAACTCAATCTGGGTACCAACAACGTTAGCGGCTTTCAACGTGTTCAGGTCGATTACGTCGCCTTCCACTAAAGCCAGTTCAGACAGACGAACTTCTGCCGTGATCATAGCTTTGCGAGAGGTGAAGCCGAATTTCGGCAAACGACGATATAAAGGCATCTGACCACCTTCAAAACCACGACGTACGCCACCACCAGAACGTGAGTTCTGACCTTTGTGACCACGACCAGCAGTTTTACCCAGGCCAGAACCGATACCACGACCTACACGCTTCGGCGCATGCTTGGCACCTTCAGCCGGAGACAGAGTATTTAAACGCATCTGTTACTCCTCAACTTTAACCATGTAGGAAACCAAGTTGACCATACCACGCACAGCGGGAGTATCCTCACGCTCTACAGTATGACCAATACGACGCAGACCTAAACCGATCAGAGTTGCCTTATGTTTCGGCAAACGACCGATACTGCTTTTTGTTTGAGTTACTTTAATAGTCTTTGCCATGGTTATTTCCCTAGAATTTCTTCGACGGACTTACCACGCTTGGCAGCGACCATTTCTGGGGATTTCATATCTTCCAGAGCTGCAATAGTTGCACGAACCACGTTGATCGGGTTAGTAGAACCATAGGCCTTGGCCAATACGTTATGAACCCCTGCAACTTCCAAGACGGCGCGCATTGCACCACCGGCGATGATACCGGTACCTTCAGAAGCTGGTTGCATGAATACACGAGAACCTGTGTGAGCACCTTTAACTGGGTGCTGCAGAGTACCGTTATCCAAAGCAACATTAATCATAGCGCGACGGGCTTTTTCCATCGCTTTCTGGATCGCTGCCGGAACTTCGCGTGCTTTGCCGTAGCCAAAACCAACGCGACCGTTACCATCACCAACTACTGTCAGTGCGGTAAAGCTGAAAATACGGCCACCTTTTACGGTTTTAGATACGCGGTTTACCGCGATCAGCTTTTCCTGCAGTTCGCCAGCTTGTTTTTCGATGTGTGACATCTTACACCTCTACCTTAGAACTGAAGGCCAGCTTCACGGGCAGCATCTGCCAGTGCCTGGACTCGACCATGATATTGGAAACCGGAACGGTCAAAGGATACTTTCGTGATCCCTTTTTCCAATGCGCGCTCTGCAACAGCTTTACCTACAGCTGCGGCGGCATCTTTGTTGCCGGCGTACTTCAATTGCTCATTGATAGCTTTTTCTACAGTAGAAGCTGCTACCAAAATTTCTGAACCGTTTGGTGCAATAACCTGCGCGTAAATATGGCGTGGGGTACGATGTACCACCAGGCGAGTCGCACCCAGTTCTTTGAGCTTGCGGCGTGCGCGGGTCGCACGACGGATACGAGCTGCTTTCTTATCCATAGTGTTACCTTACTTCTTCTTAGCCTCTTTGGTACGCACGACTTCGTCGGCGTAACGGACACCCTTGCCTTTATAAGGCTCAGGACGACGGTAGGCACGTAAATCTGCTGCAACCTGACCAATCACCTGCTTATCAGCGCCTTTCAGCACGATTTCAGTTTGGGTCGGGCATTCTGCAGTGATGCCAGCCGGCAATTCATGGTCAACTGGGTGAGAGAAGCCTAAAGCTAAATTCACCACGTTGCCTTTAACTGCGGCACGGTAACCTACACCTACCAATTGAAGCTTCTTAGTGAAGCCTTCGGTAACACCAACGACCATTGCGTTAAGCAGTGCACGAGTGGTACCCGCTTGGGCCCAACCGTCTACAGCGCCTTCGCGTGGAGCGAAAGTCAGTGTATTTTCTTCTTGCTTAACTTCAACAGCGCTATGGACGGTACGAGTCAGCTCGCCGTTCTTACCCTTTATCGAAATAACCTGACCGTTGAGTTTTACCTCTACGCCGGCAGGAATGACGACGGGTGCTTTTGCAACACGAGACATTCTTTCCTCCCGAATTAAGCTACGTAGCAGATAATCTCGCCACCAAGACCAGCTTGGCGAGCTGCACGATCGGTCATAACACCTTTAGAGGTAGAAATAACAGCGATACCCAAACCGGCCATAACTTTTGGCAGCTCATCTTTTTTCTTATAGATGCGCAGACCTGGACGGCTGATACGTTGAATGCTTTCTACCACTGCCTTACCCTGGAAATACTTAAGAGCTAATTCCAGAACAGGCTTGGTGTCGCCTTCGATTTTAAAATCTTCAATAAAACCTTCTTCCTTCAGAACGTTGGCAATTGCCACTTTCAGCTTGGAGGAAGGCATGGTGACCGCGACTTTGTTTGCGGATTGACCGTTACGGATACGGGTCAGCATATCCGCGATCGGATCTTGCATGCTCATCTGTCTTTACTCCCGTGATTCAATTGGTGACAATTACCAGCTAGCCTTCTTAAGGCCCGGGATTTCACCGCGCATTGCGGTTTCACGGACTTTAATACGGCTCAACCCGAACTTCCGCAGGAAACCATGCGGACGACCAGTTTGGTTGCAGCGGTTACGCTGACGGGACGGGCTGGAATCACGCGGCAGAGACTGCAGCTTCAGAACAGCATTCCAACGGTCTTCGTCGGATGAGTTCACACCAGAGATAATAGCTTTTAATTCCTCGCGTTGAGCGCGGTATTTGTTAGCTAGTTTCACGCGAACAACTTCGCGTGCTTTCATTGATTGCTTAGCCATCAGTAACCCTACCTTACTTGCGGAATGGGAATTTAAAAGCAGCCAACAATGCACGGCCTTCATCATCGGATTTCGCAGTAGTGGTAATGGTAATATCCAAACCACGTACACGATCGACTTTATCGTAGTCGATTTCCGGGAAGATGATCTGCTCGCGCACACCCATGCTGTAGTTACCACGACCATCGAATGACTTAGCGGACAAGCCACGGAAGTCACGGATACGAGGTACAGCAATGGTAATCAGACGCTCAAAGAATTCCCACATGCGTTCGCCACGCAGGGTTACTTTACAGCCGATCGGATAGCCCTGACGGATTTTGAAGCCTGCAACAGATTTGCGTGCTTTGGTGATAAACGGCTTTTGACCGGAGATTGCTGCCAAGTCAGCTGCTGCATTGTCCAGCAGTTTCTTGTCAGCGATCGCTTCACCAACACCCATGTTCAGGGTGATCTTCTCGACCCGAGGGACTTGCATGACAGAGTTGTAGCCAAACTGAGACATCAGTTGTTTGACCACCTCGTCTTTGTAGTAATCATGCAGTTTCGCCATCGTATTACTCCAAATTACTTGATAGTTTCGCTATTAGATTTAAAGAAACGGACTTTTTTGCCGTCTTCGAATCTAAAGCCTACACGGTCAGCCTTACCGGTTGTCGTGTTGAACAGCGCAAGGTTGGAAACTTGAATTGCAGCTTCTTTTTCAACAATGCCACCTGGTTGGTTCAGGGCCGGAACCGGCTTCTGATGTTTTTTAACCAGGTTGATACCTTCAACAATGACCTTACCAGCAGACAGGACATTCTTTACTTTACCGCGCTTACCTTTGTCTTTCCCGGTTAGCACGATAACTTCGTCATCACGACGGATTTTCGCTGCCATGGTTCGCTCCTTAGAGTACTTCTGGTGCCAGAGAGATAATTTTCATGAACTTCTCATTACGCAGTTCACGAGTTACCGGCCCAAAAATACGCGTGCCGATTGGCTGCTCGCTGTTATTATTTAAAATAACACAAGCGTTACCATCGAAGCGAATGACAGAACCGTCCGGGCGACGTACACCCTTCTTGGTGCGCACCACTACCGCCTTCAGAACATCGCCTTTCTTCACCTTGCCACGAGGAATTGCTTCCTTGATGGTGATCTTGATGATGTCGCCGATGCCTGCGTAGCGACGGTGCGAGCCACCTAGAACCTTGATACACATTACGCGACGTGCACCGGAGTTGTCGGCCACGTTCAGCATAGTCTGTTCTTGGATCATGTTAGTGCTCCGCTAATGTCAACTACTACTTTAGGACCCAGAATAGGTCGTTTAAAAGCCCCATTAATGAGGGCGCAGCATTATAACACCGCTTCCAAATTATGGGTAGAAAAAATAAACGGCCCACTTTCTGAGCCGTTTATTATGTTCGAGTTGGCTACTCTATTACAGAATCGCTTTCTCTACAACGCGAACAAGCGTCCAAGACTTAGTCTTTGACAGTGGACGGCATTCGCGGATTTCTACCACGTCACCGATTCCACATTCATTGTTCTCGTCATGTACATGCAATTTCGTCGTACGACGGATGAATTTCCCGTAAATAGGGTGTTTCACCACACGTTCGATAGCAACAACCATGGATTTCTCCATTTTGTCACTAACTACGCGACCTTGCAGAGTACGGATTTGCTCAGTCATTACGCACCCGCCTTCTCAGTCAGTAAAGTCTTAACACGTGCGATATTACGGCGCACTTGTTTCGACAGGTGAGTTTGTTGCAGCTGGCCACTAGCCGCCTGCATGCGCAAATTGAATTGCTCACGCAGCAGGTTGAGCAGCTCAGTGTTCAGCTCTTCAACGCTTTTTTCACGCAGCTCTTGTGCTTTCATCACATCACCGTCTTAGTTACAAAGGTGGTTCCTACAGGCAGTTTCGCTGCTGCGAGCTTAAATGCTTCGCGAGCAGTTTCTTCCGGTACACCAGCCATTTCAAACAACATTTTTCCTGGCTGGATCAGGGCAACCCAATACTCTACGTTACCCTTACCTTTACCCATACGCACTTCGAGCGGCTTCTCGGTGATCGGCTTGTCCGGGAAAACACGGATCCAGACCTTACCTTGACGCTTAATTGCACGTGTCATCGCACGACGGGCTGCTTCGATTTGACGAGCCGTCAGGCGGCAACGGCCACAAGCTTTCAGGCCGAACTCACCGAAGCTAACATCCGTACCTTGCGCAAGGCCACGGTTACGGCCTTTGTGCATCTTACGGAATTTTGTACGCTTTGGTTGTAACATCAGCGATTCTCCTTACTTGCGGCCTTTACGCTGCTGCTTTTTAGGTTGAGCAGCCGGTTCCGGTTGTTCAACAGCAGCCATACCACCCAAGATCTCACCTTTGAAGATCCATACCTTAACGCCGATTACACCGTAAGTGGTGTGCGCTTCAGATGTGTTGTAATCGATATCCGCACGCAATGTATGCAACGGAACACGACCTTCACGGTACCATTCGGTACGCGCGATTTCAGCACCGCCAAGGCGGCCGCTTACTTCAACTTTGATACCTTTAGCGCCAAGACGCATTGCGTTCTGTACAGCACGCTTCATAGCACGACGGAACATAACGCGACGTTCCAGCTGTGAAGTGATGCTGTCAGCAACCAATTTTGCGTCCAGTTCCGGTTTACGGACTTCGGCGATGTTAATCTGTGCAGGAACGCCAGCGATATCCGCTACGACCTTACGCAGTTTTTCGACATCTTCACCTTTCTTGCCGATAACGATGCCAGGACGAGCGGTGTGAATAGTCACACGGATGCTCTTCGCTGGACGCTCGATAACGATGCGAGAAACGGAAGCTTTCGCTAATTCCTTAGTCAGGAATTGGCGAACTTTAAAGTCGCTGTCCAGGTTGTCAGCGAATTCTTTGGTATTTGCGTACCAGGTAGAGTTCCAAGCTTTGACAATACCTAGTCGAATACCATTAGGATGTACTTTCTGACCCATTGCTAGTCTCCAGAGTCTCAGCGATCGGACACAACCACAGTAATGTGGCTGGTGCGCTTCAGGATGCGATCTGCACGACCTTTTGCACGCGGCATAATGCGCTTCATGCTAGGGCCTTCGTCTACGAAGATCTTCGTGACTTTCAGATCATCGATGTCAGCGCCATCGTTGTGTTCTGCGTTAGCAATGGCAGACTCTAGTACCTTCTTAACCAAACCAGCAGCTTTCTTGTTGGTATAGGCCAGAGTTTCCAGAGCTTGCGACACTTTCTTACCGCGAATCAGGTCCGCTACCAAGCGAACCTTCTGAGCAGAAGAACGAGCGTGGCGATGTTTAGCGATAGTTTCCATCTCTTCCTCCTACCTTAGCGCTTTTTAGCCTTTTTATCGGCCGCATGGCCGCGATAAGTACGGGTCGGCGCGAATTCACCCAGTTTGTGACCGACCATTTCATCGGCTACAAAAACGGGAACGTGCTGACGACCATTATGGACAGCGATGGTCAAACCGATCATATTTGGAAAGACCGTTGAACGACGGGACCAAGTCCGAATTGGCTTCTTGTCTCCGCTTTCCACCGCTTTCTCTACCTTCTTCAGCAAGTGCAGGTCAATGAAGGGACCTTTCTTGAGAGAACGTGGCATGGCTTATCCTCTAATTATTTTTTACTACGGCGACGTACGATGAACTTATCAGTACGCTTGTTGCTACGGGTCTTCTTACCTTTGGTTTGAACGCCCCACGGAGTTACCGGGTGCTTACCAAAGTTACGACCTTCACCACCACCGTGTGGGTGATCTACCGGGTTCATCGCCGTACCGCGAACGGTAGGACGAATACCACGCCAACGACTAGCACCTGCTTTACCCAGCACACGCAGCATGTGTTCAGCATTACCGACTTCACCTAAGGTGGCGCGGCAATCAGCTTGAACCTTGCGCATTTCGCCGGAGCGCAGACGCAGAGTAACGTAGGAACCGTCACGAGCAACGATCTGAACGTATGCACCAGCAGAACGAGCCAATTGGCCGCCTTTACCTGGTTTCATTTCTACGTTATGAACCGTTGAACCAACTGGGATGTTACGCATAGGCAGGGTGTTACCTGCTTTAATTGCCGCATCAACGCCAGATTGAATCTGGTCACCAGCTTTCAGGCCTTTTGGCGCCAGGATATAACGGCGTTCGCCGTCTTTGTACAGAACCAGCGCGATATTCGCGGAACGGTTCGGATCGTACTCCAGACGCTCAACCACTGCAGGGATACCATCTTTGTTGCGTTTGAAGTCAACCAGACGATAATGTTGCTTGTGGCCACCACCGATATGACGGGTAGTGATACGGCCATTGTTGTTACGGCCACCGCTTTTGCTTAATTTCTCAAGCAACGGGGCATAAGGCTTACCCTTATGCAACTCCTGGTTAACCACCTTAACAACGTGGCGACGACCCGGAGATGTAGGTTTACATTTAACAATTGCCATTGTTTTACTCCTCCGACTTACTCTGCGCCGCCGATGAAGTCCAGATTCTGGCCTTCTTTCAGGGTGACGTAAGCTTTTTTCCAGTCGCTACGACGACCAACACGCTGACCGTGACGCTTACTCTTGCCTTTAACCAGCAAGGTGTTAACGTCTTCGACTTCGACTTCAAACAGTTTCTGCACTGCAGCTTTAATTTCTGCTTTGGTCGCGTCTTTGGCAACTTTGAGAACGATGGTGTTATTCTTTTCCATCGCAGCGGACGCTTTTTCAGATACATGCGGCGCGCGCAGTACTTTCAGCAGACGTTCTTCACGAATCATGCCAGCATCTCCTCAACTTGCTTCACAGCATCAGCAGTCATAACCACTTTATCGAAGGCGATCAGGCTAACTGGGTCGATACCGGCTACATCGCGAACGTCAACCTTGTACAGGTTGCGAGCTGCCAAGAACAAGTTCTCGTCCAGTTCACCCGTTACGATCAGCACATCTTCCAGAGCCATATCTTTCAGTTTCTGCGCCAGCAACTTAGTTTTAGGTGCTTCAACAGAGAACTTTTCGACAATGATCAGACGATCTTGACGTACCAATTCGGACAGAATGCTTTTCAGCGCGCCGCGGTACATCTTTTTATTTACTTTCTGACTGTGATCCTGAGGCTTCGCAGCAAAGGTCACACCACCTGAACGCCAGATTGGGCTCTTTACAGAACCTGCACGCGCACGGCCGGTGCCTTTCTGGCGCCACGGTTTCTTACCGGAACCTGTTACTTCAGCACGGGTCTTCTGAGCACGAGTACCTTGACGGGCACCTGCTGCGTAAGCAACAACAACCTGATGTACAAGCGCTTCATTGAAATCACGCCCGAAGGTAGTTTCGGAAACAGTCAGCGCGCCTTGCGCGTCTTTCATTACCAATTCCATTCCTATCTCCTCGACGTTACGCCTTGACAGCCGGTTTTACGATCAGGTTGCCACCGGTTGCTCCCGGTACAGCGCCCTTGACCAGCAGTAGGTTGCGCTCAGCGTCAACACGTACTACATCCAGGCTTTGAACAGTTACACGTTCATCACCCATATGGCCTGCCATTTTCTTGCCTTTAAACACTTTGCCCGGAGTCTGGTTCTGACCGATAGAACCCGGAACGCGGTGAGACAAGGAGTTACCATGGGTAGCATCTTGGGTACGGAAGTTCCAGCGCTTAACAGTACCGGCAAAACCTTTACCTTTAGACGTACCTGTAACGTCGACTTTCTTAACGTCTGCAAAGATTTCGACGCTAATTTCTTGGCCAGCAGTGAATTCTTGACCTTCTGGAAGGCGGAATTCCCACAGACCACGGCCAGCTTCTACGCCAGCTTTAGCGAAATGACCCGCTTCTGGTTTAGTAACGCGGTTAGCTTTTTTAGCACCGGTAGTTACTTGCACAGCACGGTATCCGTCGTTCTCCAGGCTTTTGACCTGAGTTACGCGGTTCGCTTCAATTTCGATAACAGTTACTGGGATTGAAACGCCATCTTCAGTGAAGATACGCGTCATACCCACTTTTTTACCGACTAAACCAATCATTGTTTCAACCTCTCAATCGCTCAATGACCTGATTAACCCAGGCTGATCTGCACGTCTACACCAGCAGCCAGATCCAGACGCATCAGAGCATCAACGGTTTTCTCGGTTGGCTCAACGATGTCAACCAGACGCTTGTGAGTGCGAATCTCGTACTGATCGCGCGCATCTTTATTGACGTGCGGAGAGATCAGAACGGTAAAGCGCTCTTTGCGAGTTGGCAGCGGGATCGGACCGCGAACCTGCGCACCAGTGCGCTTGGCAGTCTCGACGATTTCCGCAGTTGATTGATCGATCAAACGATGATCAAACGCTTTCAGGCGGATACGGATTCTTTGGTTCTGCATGAGACCAGAGCTCCAATTATTTATAAACGTAAATGATTACTCCTCGCACCCATTTCGATTGATGGGGGAGTGTAATCGTTCAACATATAACCCCCATATCGGGAGTATTGTTCAGTAACAGCACTAGGCTATGACTGACAGATTAGTTTCAATCTGGCCTACCAAGATTAGGTAGGCCCGCGCATTATACGTAAATACCAGCAGGAAGCAAGCCAGTGTTGGAAATCTATGCAAAAACTTGCCAGATAATTTAATTAAGGGGATATAAGGTTAATTTGTGCGGTAGGAATGAAAAAAAGAGTGAGTCCAAGAAGGATTCTCACTCTTTTTGACTGCGTAATCTTATGGTTAATAAACAAGCTATCTTGCAAGTATTTAGTCTTTCGCCAACTGTGCCTGAGAGTAGTTTTGTATACCTAAACGCTCAATCAGACTCAGTTCTGTTTCGAGCCAGTCAATATGGCCCTCTTCATCAGCAAGAATTTCTTTCAATAAATCGCGACTAACATAGTCATGGATAGAATCAGCATAAGCAATACCTTCACGCAGATCCTTCGCCCCGGCGAGCTCGAGAGCTAAATCTGATTTCAGTATTTCCTCAACATCCTCGCCAATATTCAGCTTACCCAAGTCCTGTAAGTTAGGAATACCTTCGAGGAATAAAATACGTTCGATGTATTTATCGGCATGCTTCATTTCGTCTATGGATTCGTGATACTCCTTATCATTAAGGCGCATCAGCCCCCAGTTTTTAAACATTCGGGCATGGAGAAAATATTGATTGATGGCAACTAGCTCGTTGCCGAGTAGTGTATTGAGATGTGCAATTATCTTTTTATCGCCTTTCATAAGTATACCCTCCGCTTCCAGTACACAAAGTGTAGTACCAGATGGCAAAGTGTGGGGAATACTTCTCCCTGCTAACTATTAGGCAACATCATTCATTTCTGGAATATTCGCGCGTTCCTCGATCAGTATCTCTCTGGCCTGTCGGATGCACTTACCGCAGTCTGTACCAATGGGTACCAATTGACGCAGTTGTTTAATGGTATGTGGATGGTGCTGACGTACAGCTTTGCGGATAACTTTGTCAGATACCGCATTACACAGACAAACATACATAGAGAGACTCACTTCTTAACCAATCTCTCAAGTGTAAATAAGAATGCGTGTTATTTCAATTAAGATTATTCACTTTATCAATAAAAAAGGGTGCCGAAGCACCCTTGGTTACTTGATCAATAAAATAATTAATCAGTAAAACAATTAAGCGATAACTTTAGCAACAACACCAGCGCCTACAGTACGGCCGCCTTCACGGATTGCGAAACGCAGACCGTCGTCCATTGCGATTGGGTGAATCAAGGTAACAACCATGTTCACGTTATCACCAGGCATTACCATTTCAACGCCTTCTGGCAGTTCGATGGTACCGGTTACGTCAGTTGTACGGAAGTAGAACTGAGGACGGTAGCCTTTGAAGAACGGAGTATGACGGCCGCCTTCATCTTTGCTCAGAATATAAACTTCTGAATCAAAGGTAGTGTGTGGTTTGATAGAACCTGGTTTAGCCAGAACCTGACCACGTTCGATATCTTCACGTTTGATACCACGCAGAAGAACACCAACGTTCTCACCAGCACGGCCTTCGTCCAGCAGTTTGCGGAACATTTCAACGCCAGTACAAGTAGATTTAACAGTATCTTTGATACCAACGATCTCTACTTCTTCACCAACTTTAACGATACCGCGCTCTACACGACCAGTTACAACAGTACCACGGCCTGAGATAGAGAATACGTCTTCGATTGGCAGCAAGAATGGCTTATCGATAGCACGTTCTGGCAGTGGAATATAAGTATCCAATGCTTCAGCCAGTTCGATAATTTTTGCTTCCCACTCAGGAACGCCTTCCAGTGCTTTCAGAGCTGAGCCCTTGATTACTGGAATGTCGTCGCCTGGGAAATCGTAAGCAGAAAGAAGTTCACGAACTTCCATTTCTACCAGTTCCAGCAGCTCTTCGTCGTCAACCATGTCACATTTGTTCATGAATACGATCATGTATGGAACGCCAACCTGGCGACCCAACAGGATGTGTTCACGAGTCTGTGGCATAGGACCGTCAGTTGCAGCAACAACCAAGATCGCGCCGTCCATCTGAGCAGCACCGGTGATCATGTTTTTAACGTAGTCGGCGTGTCCTGGGCAGTCAACGTGCGCATAGTGACGAGTCGGGGTGTCATATTCAACGTGAGAAGTGTTGATGGTGATACCACGAGCTTTTTCTTCTGGTGCGTTATCGATCTGATCGAAAGCACGAGCGCTACCGCCGTAGGTTTTAGCCAGTACGGTAGTGATTGCTGCAGTCAGGGTAGTTTTACCATGGTCAACGTGGCCGATAGTACCGACGTTTACATGGGGTTTGTTACGTTCAAATTTTTCTTTAGACACGACTATATTCCTTACTCTGGTGCTCTACCACTTATGAGAGAGCACTGGATCATTGTTTTAAACCCGAAAGCTTATTTGCCACGGGCTTCGATAACGGCTTGAGCGACGTTACTCGGCGCTTCAGCATACTTCAGGAACTCCATAGAGTATGAAGCACGGCCCTGGGTCTGAGAGCGCAGGTCAGTAGCATAACCGAACATTTCAGACAACGGAACCTGGGCACGAATAGTCTTACCAGTTAACGTATCTTCCATACCTTCGATCATGCCACGACGACGACTCAGGTCACCCATTACGTCACCCGCATAATCTTCAGGGGTTTCGATTTCAACCTTCATTATTGGCTCAAGCAGAACTGGTTTAGCTCGTTTGAAACCTTCTTTAAAGGCGATAGAACCGGCTAATTTAAACGCCAATTCTGAGGAGTCAACATCATGGTAAGAACCGTAGTGCAGACGCACTTTAACGTCCACAACCGGATAACCAGCCAGAGGACCGGATTTCAGTTGTTCCTGGATACCTTTATCAACAGCAGGGATGAACTCTTTAGGAATAGAACCACCAACGATTTCGTTGACGAATTCATACCCAGCGCCACCCGGTGGTAACGGAGACATATCGATAACAACATGACCGTACTGACCACGACCGCCTGACTGCTTAGCGTGCTTACCTTCCACGTCCTTGACGGTATCGCGGATAGTTTCACGGTAAGCAACCTGAGGTTTACCGATGTTTGCTTCCACGCTAAATTCGCGGCGCATACGGTCAACCAGGATATCCAAGTGCAGCTCACCCATACCAGCGATGATAGTCTGACCTGATTCTTCGTCAGTCCACACACGGAATGATGGATCTTCTTTTGCCAGACGCCCCAGAGCCATACCCATTTTTTCCTGGTCGGCTTTGGTTTTTGGTTCAACGGCAACAGAGATAACCGGCTCAGGGAACTCCATACGTTCCAGAATGATCACATGCTTTGGATCACATAAGGTGTCACCCGTCGTCACGTCTTTCAGGCCGATCGCTGCTGCGATGTCACCTGCGCGAACTTCTTTGATCTCTTCACGTTTGTTGGCATGCATCTGTACGATACGACCCAAACGCTCTTCACGCGAACGTACTGAGTTCAGCACAGTGTCACCGGAGTTAACAATGCCAGAGTACACACGGAAGAATGTCAGGTTACCCACAAACGGGTCGGTAGCAATTTTGAATGCCAATGCAGAGAACGGCTCTTTGTCGTCTGAATGACGAACAGCCGGAGTATCTTTACCATCGTCCAAAATACCGTTGATTGCTTCAACGTCAGTTGGCGCTGGCAGATAATCGATAACGGCATCCAGCATTGCCTGTACGCCTTTGTTTTTAAACGCAGAGCCACAGGTAACCAAGATAATTTCGTTGCGCAGAACACGTTGACGCAGAGCTTTCTTGATTTCTTCTTCGGTCAGCTCTTCGCCGCCCAAATACTTGTCCATCAGCTCTTCAGACGCTTCTGCAGCCGATTCAACCAGATTCTGGTGCCATTCAGCAGCCAGCTCAGCCATATCAGCAGGGATCTCTTCGTATTCGAAGGTCACACCCAGATCGGCTTCATTCCAGTTGATCGCTTTCATTTTCACTAGATCGATAACACCAGTGAATTTCTCTTCCGCGCCGATTGCCAGTTGCAATGGAACTGGATTCGCGCCCAGACGAGCTTTAAGCTGGCCAACAACTTTCAGGAAGTTAGCACCCATGCGGTCCATTTTGTTAACGAACGCAATGCGTGGGACTTTATATTTGTTCGCCTGACGCCATACGGTCTCAGACTGTGGCTGAACACCACCAACTGCACAGTAAACCATTACCGCACCGTCAAGAACACGCATAGAACGTTCAACTTCAATGGTGAAGTCAACGTGCCCTGGGGTGTCAATGATATTGATGTGATGTGGTTCATACTGTTTAGCCATACCAGACCAGAAGCAGGTAGTAGCCGCAGAAGTAATGGTAATACCACGTTCCTGCTCTTGTTCCATCCAGTCCATAGTGGCTGCGCCGTTATGAACTTCACCGATCTTATGGTTTACACCGGTGTAAAACAGGATACGTTCGGTAGTGGTTGTCTTACCGGCGTCGATGTGAGCGCTGATACCGATATTACGATAGCGCTCAATGGGTGTTTTACGAGCCATTTGATTCCTCTATTGCCTTAGGCGTTCATTCGATTAACCATGCGGGTTAACTATTAAAGCGCCCGCATGGTTAGCATAGCTACTGCGTGGTAATTACCAGCGGTAGTGCGCGAACGCCTTGTTAGCTTCGGCCATACGGTGAACGTCTTCACGTTTCTTAACAGCAGAACCTTTGTTCTCTGCTGCGTCAGACAGTTCATTCGCCAAGCGCAAAGCCATGGATTTATCACCGCGTTTACGAGCAGCATCAACGATCCAACGCATTGCCAAGGCATTACGACGAACCGGACGAACTTCAACTGGTACCTGATAAGTAGAACCACCAACGCGGCGAGACTTAACTTCGACAGTCGGGCGCACGTTATCCAGAGCTACTTCGAAAGCTTCCAGAAAATCTTTACCAGAACGCTGAGCCAGGGTTTCCAGCGCGGTATAGACGATTGCTTCTGCAGTAGATTTTTTACCATCTACCATCAGGATATTTACAAATTTAGCCAGCAATTCAGATCCGAACTTAGGATCTGGCAAAATTTTACGCTGACCAATTACACGACGACGTGGCATGAAAATACTCCGTTGTTAATTCAGGGTTGTCCAAAACTCTAAGAGTTTATTTTGACATTAATGTGAAAATGTTTGGCCTTACTTAACGGAGAACCATTAAGCCTTTGGCTTCTTCACGCCGTACTTAGAACGTGATTGCTTACGGTCTTTAACACCTGAGCAGTCAAGCGCGCCGCGGACGGTGTGGTAACGCACACCTGGCAAGTCTTTTACACGACCGCCACGGATCAGGATCACGGAGTGTTCCTGTAGGTTATGACCTTCACCGCCGATGTAGGAGGTGACTTCAAAACCGTTAGTTAAACGCACACGGCAAACTTTACGCAGTGCGGAGTTAGGTTTTTTCGGGGTGGTGGTATATACGCGGGTACATACACCACGTTTCTGCGGGCATGCTTCCAGCGCAGGAACGTTGCTTTTAGCAACCTTCATGCTGCGTGGCTTGCGAACCAGCTGGTTAATCGTTGCCATTATTAAAAAAGCTCCTGGTTTTTTGCTTCGTAAACACGTGATAAATCCCCCTCGTTTGCACGACTGGCAGAGAACGAGGACGCAGAATTTTATGGCTGACTATCTAAGGTGTCAAGAAATATACAGCATTGACTGCATTACCATGCCAGTTGTTGCTGATGTTTTAGGGTCAAATCCACGAAGTGAGTATAGCCGATTAGCGTAGCGCTGTCTGAAATTTGACCAGACAAACCACGTGCAATAACGTCATCTTCTAACACAAATAGAGAAGCGGGGTTATTTAACAATAGCTTAAGACTTTCACTGTTTTTCAAAACAGTCATAACGCCATCTTGTAGAAAGAGAATCTCATCTTCGGATGTGACTAATCTCAGCAAAGCAGATAAATCGCAACGATAAGGAGAATGACTGACGGTATACAGCATTATAGCGACCCAAATCCCATTAAAAAGTTAGCACAACATCATAAGTTGCCAATTGGCGACGTAAATTTACCGGAGATAATACCTCGACAGCAAGGATCCAGTTCGTCACACCACTCAACCCGCGTTGCTCTAATGAGGCTTCGCAGATATAACAATTCTCAACATCGTACAGGGGTAAGACACCGAAAGTGGCAATATAGTTTCTGGCGAGAATTATTTCCGGTTGTTGCTGAGGTAATAGCTGCAAAACACCATCTGACAGAAAGAATACACCTAAATCTTCGCTTAATGCCGATGTAGCCAGTAAGGCATCCAACCCTTCCCGCCCTGCCGAATTGCCATGCGGACCTTGGGTGAAAACAAAAGCGACACGTTTCATTGCCATTAAAATTGCACCATGCGATCACAGGTCAATGCAGCTTCGGCTAACGCACCCAGGCCGGTTAAGGTAAAACCCGGTTGCAGATTCGCTGCCGCAAGATTGAGTTGTTCGGCTTCCTGTTGGTCGGTTACACCACGGCGTAATGCCGCCGCCACACACACATGCAACATAACAGCATGTTCAGCCGCCAATTGTTGCCACGCCCTTACCAAGTCAAATTCATCACTGGCAGGGGCAGTTAATTGGTTAGCGTTCAAAACGCCTTCGCGATAGAAGAAAACACTCACCAAACTGTGACCTGAATTTATCAGCGCTTGTGCGAATTGATAAGCACTACTGGCCTGCTGCGTACCATAAGCAGGCCCAGTGACCATAAGACAATATCTTTTCACGCCAGACATTAACGGTCGTGCCCTACAAGGTCGCCACTTTTGAATTGGCGAATGTAAAGATAGACGGTGTGTTTAGAGATATTAAGCCGTTCTGCAACCTGATTGATGGCATCTTTGATATCAAAAATACCCTTTTCATAAAGATTAAGTACCACTTGGCGGTTCTTCGCATTGTTAGAAACATTACGGTCCGCATTGACTTCTTCGATGGTAAATTCAAGTGTTTGCGCCACCAAATCATCAACAGATGAGGCAAAGTTGACCGAGGAAGCAACTTCCTGCGTTTCCGGCGGCATAAACGTTTGGATGATTTGTGAGAAAGGCACATCCAGATTCATGTTGATGCACAGCAAGCCAATAACACGCTGGTCACGGTTACGGATAGCGATAGTGACTGATTTCATCAGTACACCACTTTTGGCTCGGGTGAAATAAGCTCTTGAAACACTGCTGTCAGCACCGGCCATATCGTGCAACATCCGTAGAGCCAAGTCGGTTATCGGTGAACCAATTTGCCTTCCAGTGTGTTCTCCATTCGCAATTCTTACCGCAGAGCTTTTCAGATCTTCCAGTGAGTGCAGAACAATTTCACAGTGGCCGCCAATAAGCATAGCTAAGCCATCAACGACAGCTTCGTATGATTTTAGTATTTCATGGTCCGTCTGACTGAACGGACGTTCATCCAGTAAATCCAGTTCACTGGTTTCGCTACTGAGAAGCGAATTAGACATCGAAGACACCATCCTCTAGGTAAAGCCTGTCTCAATATCGTTGGCAGACTCATAACTCAATATCTTAGATTTTAAGTCTAGCAAATATGCTGAGATAAAATCCTTGCGTTTGCGCGTGATATTGACGTTAAGCCCACAAGCCATAAACCGTCAAGTTATCAACGAACAGAAGTGAAAATTGATAGATGTGCCGCAAAAAAAACCGCCACGACAATTATCGCAGCGGTTATAAGCAGAATCGGTGAACTAAGCTGAATTACTTCTTCGCTTTTTCGCCTGCAGCTGCTGCTGGTTGCTCTTCTGGAGCATCAGCTTTTGGCGCCGCTTTCACATCTAACAGTTCTACATCGAATACCAGAGTAGAGTTAGCTGGGATACCTGGGACGCCAGTTTTGCCGTAAGCCAGTTCTGGTGGGATAACCAGAGTGATCTTGCCACCTTTTTTGATTTGCTTCAGGCCTTCAGTCCAACCTGGGATAACACCGTCCAAGCGGAAGGATAATGGCTCACCACGCTTGTAGGAGTTATCAAACTCAGTGCCATCAGTCAGTGTCCCTTTGTAATTAACAACCACGGTATCACTGTCTTTTGGTGCTTCACCAGTACCGGCTTTCTCTACTTTGTACAGCAGGCCAGATTCGGTTTTCTTCACATCTTTTTCTTTAGCGAAAGTATCGCGATACTTAGCGCCCTTATCGGCATTTTCTTTAGCGTCCTGCTCCATTTTTGCCTGAGCAGAAGCTTTTACGCGAGCTTCAAAACTTTGCAGAGTGCTTTCAATTTCTGCATCAGTCAGTTTGCTTTTGTTAGCAAACGCGTCCTGAACACCGGCGATCAACTGGTCTTTATCCAGTTTAATACCCAGCTTTTCTTGTTCTTTTAGGGAATTATCCATGTAACGCCCTAATGATGCGCCTAATGCATAAGCAGATTGCTGGTCATCATTTTTAAATGCGCTATTGGTCGTTGCTGGCGCGGCTGCGGTTTTAGCTGCTTCAGCAGCGAAAGTAGCAGAGGTATTCAGGGTCAGCGCCATGGTGGTAGCCAGTAGCGTTACTTTAAACAGTGATTTCATCCATTTCTCCATTGGCTTAAGGACACTTACCCCAAGCAACGATTATAAGTGTAACTTGTACTATAACTGTCTGTGCGAACACAAAACAATCTCTATGCTGATGCTATTAAGTGATATTAAGACTTTTTTTACTACAAGAAGTTTCGTTTTATCGATATCTTGACCCTCGCAAGGCAATCACGGCGTTTTACAGGTAGAATCGCCCCTCCCCTGTTTTTTCTCTATGAGTATCAAATAGGAAGTAATAAGAGGGTATGGTTTGCAGTCATGAGAGGAAATTAATATGGAACAATCCCTGTTTGAACAACGGCTGGAAATGCTGGAAAGCCGTCTGGCATTTCAGGAAGTGACGATTGAGGAACTCAATTTGATCGTGACGGAGCACCAAATGGAAATGACCAAATTGCGGGAGCATCTGCGTTTGTTGACCGATAAACTGCGCGAATCTCAGTCTTCCATGATGGCCTCGCCAGCAGAAGAGACACCGCCTCCGCATTATTAATGCGGATAGCAAAAAGCCAGCCGCAAGGCTGGCTTTTGACTGACCATGTCAAATTTTAGTAACAGGTCAGATCTTAGTGACAGCCACAGCCGCCCTTACCACAACCACCTTTACCCTGTTCATGATCGTGGTCACCCTCATCATGGCCATGACCGCCGCAGCAACCATCACCGTGTTCATGATGATGATCATGCTCGCCATGTACGTGGCCATGTTGCAGCTCTTCTTCTGTTGCTTCACGGATAGCAACCACTTCAACGTGGAAGTTCAGATCCTGACCCGCCAGCATGTGGTTACCATCAACCACCACGTGCTCATCTTCAACAGCAGTGATCTCTACCGGTACTGGACCTTGATCGGTATCAGCCAGGAAACGCATGCCAACTTCCAGCTCGTCAACGCCCATAAAGACGTCTTTCGGTACGCGCTGCACCAGATTTTCATCATAGCTGCCGTAGCCTTCGTCTGCATTCACGCGCACATCAAAGCTGTCGCCAGCTTCATGACCTTCGAGCGCTTTTTCCAAACCAGCGATCAGGGAACCGTGTCCATGCAAGTAGTCCAACGGCGCACTCACCGGAGACTCATCAACTAAAACACCGTCTTCTGTACGTACCTGGTAAGCCAGGCTGACCACCAAGTCTTTTGCTACTTTCATGATATCTCCTACCCTTGGAACAAAAATTGGCACAGATTGTAGCTGAAATCTGCACCGCTGTACCCACCAGCATAAAAAATCGCGAAGGATAACGCTACTCGGGATGGAAAATACCGATCACTTGTTCATGCGGGCGGACGTGTTGATTGACCTGTTCATCCGTCTGGCGTTGATGGTGACCACACTTGACACACTCGACCACCTCTACCTGATCTTCACGCCATAAAGCCAATGTATCCAATGCCTTACATTTTGGACAAACCGCTCCAGCGATAAATCTTTTGCGCGTTTTTGTCTTATTAAGAGCACTTGTCATCGTTTTCTCCGACATTATTCGTATTCATCCCACCCATCTAACTGCCGACTTTCGTGTAGCATTTCTCGCTGGAAAATATCTTCCAGTTCACGGCGGGCCTCTTTAACTCTGGAGATTTGCGCCACATCACCATGATGCTGCGGCACCAATTCACGCAGCATCCGCATATCAAGACGGCGGAAATGTTGTTGCGCCCGATAAGCTTGATGTGGATGCATTCCCAATCCCAATAGCGTTTTACGTCCCAACTCCAGCGCACTGGAAAAGGTTTCGCGGGTGAAGTCTTTGACGCCATTTTGCAACAGTTCATGTGCTTCAACACGCCCTCTGGCACGCGCCAGAATGTGCAAGTCAGGGAAATGTTGCTGGCACAGATGCACCAATGTCATGGTATCTTCCGGCTCATTACAGGTGATAACAATAGCTTTAGCTTTTTCCGCGCCGGCGGCCCGCAACAGTTCCAATTCGGTGGCATCGCCGTAATAGACTTTGTAACCGTATTTGCGCATCACACTCACCGCACTGACATCACGTTCTAACACGGTAATACGCATTTTGTTCGCCATCAGTAGGCGGCCAATCACCTGACCAAATCGCCCAAAACCAACAATAATCACCTGCGGATCATTATCTTCCACGAACGGCTTCTCATCGCTCTCTTCCTGCGCGTTATAACGGCGGATCAGAATGCGATCGATAGCCTGCATCAATAATGGTGTCGTCATCATCGACAACGTAACCACCACCAGCAGCAATGCCAGTTGTTCAGCATTTAGAACATGTTGAGAGAATGCAGCGGAGAACAAGACGAAAGCAAATTCACCGCCCTGACTGAGCACTCCGGCAAATTGCAAGCGCACCGAACGGCGCAAGCCAAATGTACGTGCCAAACCATACAATACGGTGCCTTTGATAAATACCAGCGCCAGCACACCTAACAACACATCCAGCAGGTGAGTGAATAGCACACCAAGATTCAGCGCCATCCCAACCGAAATAAAGAACAACCCGAGCAATAACCCTTTAAAAGGTTCGATGGCAATTTCCAGTTCGTGCTGAAATTCACTTTCGGCCAGTAATATCCCGGCGATAAATGTCCCTAACGCCATCGATAGGCCCAATGCATCCATAAACAGTGCAGAACCTAATACCACCAGTAATGCGGCGGCAGTAAAAACCTCCCGCACACCAGAGGCGACAATATAGCGAAACAAGGGGCGCAGCAGATAGCGACCACCAATCAACATGCCCGCAAACGCCGCAACTTTAATACCAATTTTGACCCAATCATTGGCAGCACCACCGCCCCCCGCCAGAATAGGGATCAACGCCAAAGCAGGTATAACCGCCATATCCTGGAACAGTAACACCGAGAATCCGAGCTGCCCGCCTTCGTTGCGGTTCATGCCTTTTTCCCGCATTAGCTGCAATGCCATCGCGGTCGAGGACATTGCTAAACCAATGCCACCGATAACCGCCGCCTGCCAGGCGAATTGGGTGAAATAGAGTAATGCCCCCAATACTGCTGCTGTAATAACGACCTGACCCGCCCCGACACCAAAAATAGAGCGCCGCAACTGCCATAGCTTGGCTGGATTCAACTCCAACCCAATGATAAACATCAGAAACACCACACCAAGCTCGGAGAAGTGCAGTATTTCGTCAACATCACGTATAAAACCTAACCCCCATGGACCAATAGCAATACCGGCTATCAGATAACCCAACACCGCACCAATACCCAGGCGTTGAGCAATAGGGACCGCAACCACAGCGGCAAATAAAAATAATAAAATGGCAGTAAGTAGCGCTGAGCCTTCCATATATCAGTGCCCTCCCGCAGGCAGCGGCGACTGCAACCACTGCGTATAAGCTTGCGCATGGCTGGCTAAGACTTCCGGTTTCTGACGTCGTGCCCAGTATATAATCATCGGGTTCATCCAATGCATATGGCACATAGCCGCTGTCAATTCGAAAGGGCGCAGAATATCTTCCATCGGATAGCGGTTATAGCCCCCTACCCGATAGGCCCCTTCCGGTTCGCCGGTGGTAATTACCGAGCGCCAATACTTACCCGTCAGAGCATGACCACCCACACCATTGGCAAAACCACGAGCTAATACCCGGTCCAGCCACTCCTTCAGCAACGCCGGGCAACTGTAGGTATAGAGAGGATGTTGAAATACAATAACTTGATGCTCACGTAGCAATTGCTGCTCATGGTGAATATCAATAAAGAAATCAGGATAATGTGCATAAAGATCGTGCACAGTAACATGTTCTAACTGCTGCACCGGTTGCAGTAAAACCCGGTTTGCCACCGAGTCTTGTGATTCCGGATGGGCATACAGCAGCAAAACCTTCGGTGGCTGCGACATCATTCCCCTCCAAAGCGTCGTCAGGGTCCGGTTTTTCCGTTACCATGCTCCGCAAAGACCAAAAAAGACTAAGATTTATACCCAAAGTCATTGGCTCTACAGAAAGTAGCGGCAAAAACTCAGGGGATAATAATTTAACATATACCCAAAATAATTCGAGTTGCAGGAAGGCGGCAAGCGAGAGAATCCCGATGAGCTTACTTGAGTAAGTGATTCGGGTGAGCGAGCGCAGCCAACACACATGCAGCTTGAAGTATGACGGGTAAACTCTAAACATACGGCACTCTATGATTGTTTTTTCTTCGCTTCAAATACGACGTGGTACCCGCGTCTTGCTGGACAACGCTACAGCAACGATTAATCCTGGCCAAAAGGTCGGGCTGGTCGGCAAAAACGGTTGTGGTAAATCCACCCTGCTGGCGTTGCTCAAAGGCGAACTGAGCGCCGATGGGGGCAATGCCACTTTCCCCAGCAACTGGGCACTGGCCTGGGTTAATCAAGAGACCCCGGCCCTGGATATTCCGGCGATAGAGTATGTTATCGACGGGGACCGCGAATATCGCCAATTGGAGGCCGAACTTCAGGCCGCTAACGAAAAAAATGATGGTCATGCCATCGCCACCGTGCACGGCAAACTTGATGCCATCCATGCCTGGACAATTCAATCCCGTGCCGCCAGTTTGCTACACGGGCTGGGGTTTTCTCAAGAGCAATTACAGCAACCGGTACGTTCATTTTCTGGCGGCTGGCGCATGCGCCTTAACCTGGCCCAAGCGCTGGTTTGCCGCTCTGATTTACTGCTGCTGGATGAACCGACCAACCACTTGGATTTGGATGCAGTTATCTGGCTGGAAAAATGGCTGAAAAGCTATTCTGGCACGCTGGTATTAATTTCTCATGACCGCGATTTCCTTGATCCTATTATTGATAAGATTCTGCATATTGAACAGCAGACGCTGAATGAATATACCGGTAACTATTCATCTTTCGAACGCCAGCGAGCGACCAAGCTCTCGCAGCAGCAGTCGATGTATCAGCATCAGCAAGAAAAAGTGGCGCATTTACAAAGCTATATCGACCGCTTCCGCGCACAGGCGACTAAAGCCAAACAAGCTCAGAGCCGCATCAAGATGCTTGAGCGGATGGAACTGATTGCACCTGCCCATGTGGATAATCCATTCCACTTCAGCTTCCGTACACCGGAAAGTTTGCCTGACCCCCTACTCCGCATGGAGAAAGTGAGCGCCGGCTATGGTGATCGTACGATTTTGCAGTCCATTAAGCTCAATCTGGTCCCCGGCTCCCGCATCGGTCTGTTGGGGCGCAATGGTGCGGGTAAATCTACGCTAATTAAGTTGCTAGCCGGCACATTAGAGCCACAAAGCGGTGAGATTGGTTTATCCAAAGGGATTAAACTGGGTTACTTCGCCCAGCATCAGTTGGAGTTTTTGCGTGCGGATGAATCACCGCTACAGCATATGAGCCGCCTGGCACCCAAAGAGTCGGAACAACAACTGCGCGACTATTTAGGTGGCTACGGTTTTCAGGGCGATCAGGTTACGGACCCAACAGCCCGCTTCTCCGGCGGTGAAAAAGCGCGTTTGGTACTGGCACTGATTATCTGGCAGCGCCCTAACCTATTGCTACTCGATGAGCCAACCAACCACCTTGATCTTGATATGCGTCAGGCGCTAACCGAAGCCTTGATTGATTTTGAAGGCGCATTGGTGGTGGTTTCCCATGACCGCCATTTACTGCGTTCCACCACCGATGACCTCTATCTGGTGCATGATGGCAAAGTAGAGCAATTCGACGGCGATTTAGAAGATTACCAGCAATTTTTGGTCGATGTGCAGCGCCAGCAAAGCCAGCAGGATAATCCGACAAAAGAGTTGTCCGGTAATAGTGCCCAACAGCGTAAAGATCAAAAACGCCGTGAGGCAGAGTTCCGAACCCAGACTCAGCCATTGCGTAAGCAGATTATGACGCTGGAAAAACAGATGGATAAGCTCAGTACCGAGCTGGCAGTCATCGAAGAGCGATTGGCTGATTCTGCCTTATACGATATTGCACGTAAGGCTGATTTGACCCAATGTTTACAGCAGCAGACGCAAGTGAAAACCAAACTTGAAGAGACTGAAATGCACTGGCTAGATGCTCAGGAGCAGTTGGAGAACCTCACTAAGATATTTGAAGCGGGATAACCGCTTTTCAGAAAACGCCAGTATTAAGGATAATAAGGTCATGGCTAATAAGGATATTAGTGTGGTGGTACCGGTATTTAATTGCGCCGCTTACCTCACACAACTACTGGATTCATTGTACCAGCAGTCGGGTGTGTCATTGGAAATCATTGCCGTCAATGATGGTTCGACCGATGACAGCCTGACGATATTAGTAGCCGCCGCGCGCCGTGATTCGCGGCTGGTCATTGTTAATCAGGCCAATCAGGGGCTTTCTGCGGCCCGTAATGCTGGAATCGCTCGGGCAACTGCCCCCTGGATTGCTTTTGTTGATGGCGATGACTGGCTGGCCTCTGATGCTTTATCAACCTGGTTGCAACAGGCCAATCGGCAGCAATTAGATTTACTGATAGGTAATGGTTTTACCTTTACCATTGATCCCCACCTAGCGCCCAGCAGCCCCTTGTTACATAAACAGCCGTGGAGCGAGATACTTAGCGGCCAGCAATGGGTTATTCGCAGTATTGAACATAATGAGTGGCCACATTATGTATGGCTACAATTGATTCGGCGCGAATTGATCGCGGCCCATCAACTCGCATTCATCCCTGGAATGCTACATGAAGATATTCTGTGGACCACCCATCTGGCACTCGCCGTACAACGTGTCGGTTTCTGTGATACGCCATTTTATGGTTATCGCACCAACCCACTATCCATCACCCACTCTCCGTTACCCCAAGCCTTGGTGGCTCGCGCCAATAGCTATCTTAGAATTATTAACGCGCTAATTAACCTTTCTGCCACGCAACAACCGCCGTTATGCCGTGCGCTGTTACGTCACGCTAATCAGGAGAGCGGCCATTTTTTCGGGTTGATGCGTAAGAAATTATCCCCGTCACCAGAACGTTCGGCACTCGCGGCTGAGTTTAGGGCATTAGGCTTACCCAAAGCGCTGTTTCAGGGCGCGGGGAATATCAGTGAGTTCTGGCGAGCGGTACGTTTATCAGTCACTCTATGGCGTTATGCGCAGCAGAAGCATTCATTATCAAAATAGATCTCAAATTTACGTTTATTTTTGTTATTACTCAGGAAATTTTCATGTTTAATAAGGCATAAAATTACTTCTGGGAATATGTATTGATGCAGCGCATTTTGGTTATCCGAATTGATTTCCTTGGCGATCTGGTTTGTACCACTGCTTTATTACATGCATTAAAGCAGCGCTGGCCAGCAGCCGAAATTCATGTGCTGGCCAATAAATACAATCGAGATGCACTGGCACGTAACCCCGATATCAGTACCGTTCACACCTACGTTTACAGTAAGCAATGTGAAAGAAACCAACAACCGGGCAGGATCAAGGCGCTGTTTAATCGTCTGGCCCTGATTTGGCGACTGCGATGTTTACGTTTTGATTTACTGGTTATCCCTAACGGTGGCATGAACAAAAACAGTATCCAGTTCGCTAAACAACTTAATGTGGTCGATAGCCGTTGGCATAACCCGGGCAGTGAATTTGATGACCGCAATCCTGACCATGTGACCAATCGGCCAATACGCCATGAGGCGCTGTCTGGTTTTGCACTGCTACCCGAACTGGGGCGGGTCGACATCGATACGCTCAAATTACATCTCTATCCTGACCCACAATTGCAGGCAAAATGGCAGGCAGAATTAGGTGAACGCAAGCGGCCACGTATCGGGCTGTTTGTCTCGAATAAATCACCGCAACGGCGTTGGTCGTGGGAGAAGTGGCAACAGTTGGCACTGAAGCTCAGTGATCAGGCCGAGATAGTGATTTTATATGATCCCATCGCACCGCCAAGTGAACAGCAACTGGCGAGCATCCACGGCCGAAGTCTATTTACACCGTCAGTTGATGAGTTCGTGGCCGCAGCCAGTCAATTGGATGTGGTTATTTCGGCTGATAGCGCACCGGTCCATATCAGTTCAGCATTACAGATCCCGGTCGTCGCACTGTTTGAGTCGCGGCCAGAAAAATACCGGCGCTGGTACCCGTTAACCCGCCATGTGTTGTTACATGCCGGGCCACAGGTTGATGACATCACCGTTGATGCAGTTGACGCAGCGGCCCGCTCGTTGTTAATCACAGACTAAATCAAATCGCCCGTTAACCAGGCCGGTACACCGGCCTATCCCCCAGAATAGTCGCCCGATGCATCACCCGCCGTTGTGGCAGATAATCGGCATTGGCATAGTGCTGGGTGACACGGTTATCCCACATCGCCACATCATCCTGCTGCCAGCGCCAGCGTACTTGAAACTCGGGTTTGGTGGTGTGTGCAAACAGGAAACGCAGTAAAGCATCGCTCTCTTTATCACTCAATTCAACGATTCGGGTGGTGAATCCTTCATTGACGAACAATGCCTGACGCCCACTCACCGGATGGGTACGTACCACCGGATGCAATATCGGCGGATTATTCTCTTTAGCCAGTAGCCATCGTTGATGCTCTTCCGGGGTCGCACGATGTTTGTGCTCGGGGAAGGAGTGCGCAAAGTCATGCTCGGCCTGTAAACCGGCCAAAAGCTGTTTAAACGGAGCAGAAAGCGCTTCATAAGCCGCAATCCCACTGCTCCATAAGGTATCACCACCGGTTGACGGTAGCTGCTTTGCCGCCAGAATCGCACCTAATGGCGGATTGGCGATAAACGTCACGTCGGTGTGCCAGTTATCGTTGTCCGGCGGATTATTATCATGGGTATCCAGCACGATAATCTCCTCACACTCTTTGGTGTGCGGATAAACCGGATGAATATGTAAATCACCAAAACGCCCGGCCAGTTCACGCTGCTGTAATGGCGTGATGGGTTGATTGCGGAAAAACAGTACCTGATGCTTGAGTAACGCATGATAAAGCTGTTCAAACTGACTATCACCCAACGGGCGGGCAATATTAATATTCTCAACCAAAGCACCAATATGCGGCCCTAACGGCGTGACTACCAAGCGTTCATTCATTGCTGTGCTCCATACCAAGGTGTTAGCCGGCGTTGGATCGCCCGCAAACTTAGCTCCATACCAAAAGCGATAATAGCAATCACACTGATGCCGGCGATGACGACATCGGTTGCGAGAAACTCACCGGCTGATTGCACCATAAACCCTAATCCGCGCGTAGCGGCAATAAGCTCAGCAGCCACCAACGTTGACCACCCCACACCCAACCCAATGCGGATACCGGTTAAGATTTCTGGCAAGGCGCTGGGGAGCACCACAAACCATAAAACCTGCCAGCGACTGGCCCCCAATGCACGAGCAGCTCTAACCCGCACCTGTGCCACGCTACGCACGCCAGCCACAGCGGCTAACGTCACCGGCGCAAATATCGCCAGATAAATCAGCAGGATCTTTGAGGTTTCACCAATGCCGAACCAGATAACCATAAGGGGCAAATAGGCTAAGGGGGGAACGGGACGATAAATCTCAATCAGTGGGTCCAACACACCACGTACGGTGCTGCTTAGCCCCATCGCAATGCCCGTTGGAACACCAAGTGCGACCGCAGCGAGTAATGCGATAAGAATTCGCCCCAAACTGGCGGCCAGATGTTGCCATAGCGTGGCATCCATAAACCCCTGCGGGCTGGCAATCACCAATAACTGATGTAATACCTGCTGCGGCGCGGGTAAAAAGAGTGGGCTGATAAGCTGTAACGCCGTCACCGCCCACCACAACGCGACCACCACAATCAGAGTAGTGATGCTAAGCCACAAGCCATTACCCGCAGGTAAACGGCGAGCCGCCTTCTTGGCAATCAACGGGGGTTCATCGTTAGCCGGTAGGCGGTGAAGCGGCAGCGTGACGGCTTGATTACGTAACGTGCTGTGCAGGCTCATATCAATACCTCCCGTTGCTGGAAGACTTTACCCAACACATATTCGCGGCGGGCGATAAATTCAGGATCAGACTTAATGGATCGGCATGGCTCACCAGCGGCATAACGCTGACCAAAATTCAGCGACAGTCGTTCGACCACCTGCCCCGGCCCTGGAGACAGCAATAGCAGCTCGCTGGCCAGAAACACCGCCTCTTCGATATCGTGGGTGATCAGCAAAATTTGTTTGCCGGTATCACGCCAAATAGTCAGCAACAGTTCTTGCATCTGCTCGCGGGTAAAAGCATCCAGCGCGCCAAACGGCTCATCCAACAGCAACAAGCGCGGGTCAACCGCCAGTGCACGAGCAATCCCTACTCGTTGGCGCATCCCACCAGAGAGTTGCCAGATAAGGTGATGTTCAAAACCAGCTAACCCTAGCCGATGAAGCATTTTCAGGGCAGTTTCGCGCCGCTGCTGTTTGCTTAATCCTGCCAGTTGCAGGCCAAACTCCACATTGCTGACCACATCCCGCCACGGCAGTAAGCCCTCATGCTGGAACACCACTCCCCGTTCGGCACTCGGGCCGTGAACCGGTATATCATCCAGAGTGATGCTGCCAGCTGAAGGCTCCATAAATCCGGCAATTAGATTCAATAACGTGGTTTTACCGCAACCTGATGGCCCCAATACCACGACCAACTCTCCAGATGCGATTTGCAGTGACACATCCTGTAAGGCAGGTTTGCCCTGATATTCGGCCCACAGGCCGCGCACGTTTAGCATGATGGCTCCTAGGACTGCGGTGTGGCCTGCACTGCTTTCACAAAGCGGTCAGTGACGAAATCACTATAATCGCTGGCAATTTGCGGGATTTTGCCTTGCTCTTTCAGGAACGCGGCAGTATCGCGGATGGCCTGATCCACTGGTTGACCCAGTTGCGTTATCTGCTCAGCGACAGGCAAATAAGTATTGCCCTTCACCAGCTCCGGCACTTGATCGGTAGGGACACCACTTAAGCGCGAAAGCTGCCCCAGATACTGCTGATTTTTCAGCCATTGTTCTGGTTGGGCCAGATAAGCACCTTGGGCGGCCAATGCACTGCGGGCGAAGGCGGTGACCACCTCAGGATGGGCTTTGGCGAAATCTTTGCGCACCACCCAGACATCCAGGGTTGGCGCGCCCCATTGACCTACTTGGGCAGAATCAGTCAGGACGGTGCCGGTTTTGGCTAATTCGTTAACGGCAGGAGCCCAAACATAAGCGCCATCAATATCACCCCGCTGCCAAGCGGCGGCGATAGCAGGTGGCTGCAAGTTGAGGATAGTGACCTGATCCGGCTTAATTCCCCAATGTTTCAGGGCTGCCAGCAGACTGTAATGTGTCGTGGAGATAAACGGCACGGCAATACGTTTACCAATTAAATCTTGTGGGGTTTTAATGTCTTTCTTCACCACCAGCGCCTCTGAACTCCCCAGTTGTGACGCCAGTAGGAAGACCTCAATTGGCACCTTCTGGCTGGCAGCAACGGCTAATGGGCTGGAGCCGATATTACCAATTTGCACATCACCCGAGGCCAATGCCCGCACAACGCTAGAGCCGCTGTCAAACTTGCGCCAATCCACATTGGCACCGGACAACTTGGCAAAGCTGTTATCCGCTTGCGCGACTTTTGCCGGTTCTGCGGAAGTTTGATAAGCCACCGTCACATCGACAGCATGTGCACTGGCAGCAACCAGCGACAGAGCTAACAGTGCACCACCTGGCCGTAAAAAGCCGCGTATTGCGGCGGTAAGACTTGCAGAAGATAAGGTTATCGCCATGGTTCACTCCGCTCGGTTAACTGTGTCATTCGCTATTGCTGCGACCCTGAGCGCACCGGGCGCTCTGAGATGACAGTGTTACCCGAAGGAGTAATACGACAAAAGGAATAAAAGAATATTCTTTATTCCTTTTGGTGATAAGAAAAATCTGAAGGAATTGTCTATGCAGTTAACTTAAAGATCTATTTGGCCTTTCATAAAAATGCGGGCATCACCGGCAATTAAAGTACGATCACCAGCTAAGGTGCAGAATAATTCGCCACCGCGTGCTGATATCTGCCGGGTGTGCAGTGATGACCTTCCCAGTCGCGCGACCCAATAGGGCATTAAGGTACAATGGGCTGAGCCGGTAACCGGATCTTCATTGCAGCCAAGGGTAAAGTAACGCGAAACAAAATCCACTTCATCACCCGGCGCGGTCACAATCACTCCACAACCGGTATAGGCAATCAGCGCAACAATATCGGGTTGTAACTGCCGTACCTGCTGCTCGTTTTCCAGCACCACCAACAGAGATTTTGCCTGCCATACCTGCTGAATGTTGCTGCCAAGCAATGCACTCAACTCTGCCGCGATAGCGATTTGGTCGGGCGGTAATGAAGGGAAATCCAGCGACAGTCGGCCGAAGTTATCGCCATCGCGCTTGACGTACAAGTCACCGCTGGCACTGCGAAAACAGATATCATGCAAGCCAGGATTAACGATGCTGAACATCACATGCGCCGCCGCCAATGTGCCGTGTCCACATAAGTCGACTTCACGTTCCGGGGTAAACCAGCGGATCGCCGATTTATCCCCTTCATCCCAGACAAAACTGGTTTCCGGTAAATTAATCTCGGCCGCGATACTTTGCATCTCTGCGGCCGACAACGGTTTCTTCAGCAGATACACCCCTGCCGGGTTGCCGGATAACCCTGCGCCAACAAATGCATCAACATGAAAATAGTTATAGGCCATCAATTAGCTCCACTGATTAATGCCAAATCAATAACACACAGGCTGCCGTCAGCAAGCCCATCGAGATATTAAAGCTAAACCAGGCGCGGCGGCTGCGTAACAAGCGCCCAATCAAAGTACCAAAACCCAGCCAAATGATACCGGCCACCAGGTTCACCATAAACATACCAAGGCTTATCATTACGATAGAATGATTATAGGCGGCTCCGGTCATACTGAAGCTGGCGACTGACCCGAGTCCCATCAACCAGGCTTTGGGATTAAGGAACTGCAATAACCAGCCCTGATACAAGCGCAACGGTTTTGGCGGTGCGACATTGGTTTCCAATTTCTCATAGGCAGAAGTGGCAATTTTCCATGCCAGCCATAGCAGATATAGGCTACCCAAAATTTTCAGAACCAGATGGAGGGAGGGGTAGATAAGAATCAGGCCGCCGACACCAAAAGCCACCAACAGCAACATGCTCTGCATGCCTAACATAATACCTAACATCAGCCAGATAGAACGCATAAAGCCGAAGTTAGCCCCCGCAGAGGTTAACAACATATTGTTTGGACCGGGGGTAATAGCTGCAACCCAAAGAAAGCCTACCATTGAAAGAAATAAACTCAGTTCCATGAGACGGGTGCCTCTCACCCAAAATGATGCGCGATATACCCATGAAGCTAACAGTGTGTTATTGATCACACAAGAGCAACAACATGATTTCCATTCACTATATGCATGAATTATTTCGCCCACTGGCCGGAGCCAGTAATCCACATCTACAAACACTGTTGCCACGACTGGTCAGACGGCATGTGCAATTGCAACCGTTCTGGCAACGGCTGGAACTGCCTGATGGCGATTTTGTCGATCTGGCCTGGAGTGAAAATCCCGAGCTGGCAAGAGATAAACCCAGAGTCGTACTCTTCCACGGTTTGGAAGGTAATTTTTACAGCCCTTATGCCCATGGGTTATTAAGTGCATGGCAAGCCAAAGGCTGGCTCGGTGTGGTGATGCATTTTCGTGGATGCAGTGGAGAGCCAAATCGTAAGTCACGCATTTATCACTCCGGTGAAACAGAAGATGCTCGCTTCTTTCTCCGCTGGCTGCGAGAGCGCTATGGCCAGGTGCCAACCGCCGCCGTCGGGGTCTCTTTGGGTGGCAATATGCTGGCGATGTATTTGGCAGAGCAAGGCCAAGATAGCCTGTTGCAGGCCGCAGTGGTGGTGTCAGCACCACTGATGCTTGAACCCTGTGCTAATCGTATGGAGCAAGGTTTCTCCCGGGTCTATCAGCATTATTTACTGGGCCAACTAAAGTTAAATGCCACGCGTAAGCTTTTGCATTACCCCGGAAGTCTGCCTTTGGATCTGGCTCAATTGAAAGGGTTGCGGCGAATCAGAGATTTTGATGATGTCATTACTGCTAAAATTCATGGTTTTAATGATGCAGTTGATTATTATCGCCGTTGCAGCGCCCTGCCGCTATTGCCGCAGATTACGACTCCGCTGCTGATCATTCATGCCAAAGATGATCCGTTTATGACGGCTGAAGTTATCCCGGATCTCAGCGAGTTACCAGCCAATATTGACTATCAGTTAACCGAACATGGCGGTCACGTTGGTTTTGTCGGTGGCTCATTGAAACACCCACAAATGTGGCTGGAACAACGTATTCCGGCCTGGCTTTCCCCTTATCTGGAGCAACAGCAATGATAGTTCCCTGGCAGCAAGTTGACGGTGAAACACTGGATAACTTACTTGAAGCCTTTGTGTTACGTGAAGGTACCGATTACGGCGAGCATGAGCGCTCATTAGCGCAAAAAGTCGAGGATGTGCGCCGCCAGTTGATCAGCGGTGAAGCCATCTTGGTGTGGTCCGAATTACATGAAACCATCAATATTATGCCGCGCAGCGCATTTCGCGCCGGAGCAGAAGAGCAGCAATAGTCCTCCCGCTGTTACGAAGACATTGACTGAAACAGGGTGACAAGCCCGCCACTTTGCCCTAAAAATAATCATCAACGATAAAAAACAGGCGATTGCAGCCCGGTCACTGAAGATCTAACCCCCATGGAGTTACAGCTAATATGTCGACTAAACATCCGGTTATAGCCGTTACCGGCTCAAGTGGCGCAGGGACAACCACCACCAGCCTGGCATTCCGTAAGATCTTTCAGCAATTGAATATTCGCGCAGCGCAAATTGAAGGTGACAGTTTCCATCGCTATACCCGCCCTGAGATGGATGCAGCCATCCGTAAAGCACGAGATCAAGGCCGACATATCAGCTATTTTGGCCCCGAAGCCAATGACTTTGGCCAGTTGGAGCAAAGTGTGTCGGAATACGGTGAACACGGCACTGGCCGTTCACGTAAGTATTTACATACCTATGATGAAGCGGTGCCATACAACCAAATTCCCGGCACGTTTACCCCGTGGGAAGCATTGCCACAACCCACCGACGTGCTGTTTTATGAAGGGCTGCATGGCGGCGTGGTGACTGAACATCATGATGTGGCGAAACACGTCGATCTGTTGGTGGGCGTGGTACCTATCGTCAATCTGGAGTGGATTCAGAAATTAGTACGCGATACCGGCGAACGCGGCCATTCGCGTGAAGCGGTGATGGATTCCGTAGTGCGCTCCATGGATGATTATATCAACTACATTACGCCGCAGTTCTCACGCACTCATATCAACTTCCAGCGCGTTCCAACCGTTGACACATCAAATCCGTTTGCTGCCAAAGCGATTCCGTCACTGGATGAAAGCTTTGTGGTTATTCATTTCCGGGGTTTGGATCAAATTGATTTCCCTTACTTACTGGCGATGTTGCAAGGATCATTTATCTCGAATATCAATACATTGGTGGTACCCGGCGGAAAAATGGGGCTGGCAATGGAGCTGATTATGGCGCCGCTAGTGCAGCAGTTGTTGGAAGGGAAGAAAATCAGTTAATCGCCTTCGTTCTTGGCGTTGCAGTATAGCAATTGCTGGAGAGAGAAAAATAATTTGGCTCAATCCCAACCCAAAGTAATTGGAGCTGCAGGTAGGCGGCAAACGAACGCAGCTAACAGCCCTGCAGCTTCAAGTACGAAGGGTTTGCTTAGGCGATGTCACGGATCTCAAAACTGTGGGTAATAGTCGCCGCTTTACCCAACATCAGTGAGACGGAGCAATATTTTTCTGCTGACAACTCAACGGCTCGTTCCACAATTTTGTCGGTCAGACCTTTGCCGCTGACAATAAAATGCAGGTTGATTTGCGTAAACAGACGCGGTGCCTCTTCGCGACGCTGCGAGGTTAATGTCACTTCGCAATCACGCACATCATTGCGGCCTTTTTGTAAAATAGAGACCACATCAATCGCGCTACAGCCGCCTGCTGACATTAACAACATTTCCATCGGACTCGGTGCTTTGTCTCCAGCATTACCGTCCATCAACACCTGATGACCTGATGCCGATTCACCCAAAAATGTCAGCCCCTCAACCCACTTTACACGTGCCTGCATAACTCTTGCTCCCGGTTAAATTTTCTGATCCAGACTACCCTTTCATTTACAAACTGGCAATGTAACCCGATGTTCATCATGCTGAAGCGATACAACACAAGACACTGGCTTCATCCTGTGCTACAAACAGAACCGAAAGTGTTGTTTCTAGAATTAAATAGGGTAGCTTCTCAATACTCAGTGGAGGGTTTCTACCCGGTACGTATCTTGGCTATACCTTTCGGCAGTTGAGCAAATTAATATGCTACGAGAAAGTGTATTTTATAAGCACGCCGTACAGGGAACTCTGAGCCCTGTTATGTTAGGCAGCGATAACAACAGAGGATAACAGCGAATGGTTCTCGGCAAGCCACAAACAGACCCGACTCTCGAATGGTTCCTGTCTCATTGCCATATCCACAAATATCCATCGAAGAGTACGCTGATTCACCAAGGTGAAAAGGCCGAAACACTTTACTACATCGTGAAAGGCTCCGTTGCGGTGCTTATTAAAGATGAGGAAGGTAAAGAGATGATTCTCTCCTATCTAAATCAGGGAGATTTCATCGGCGAACTTGGATTATTTGAAGAAGGCCAAGAACGTAGCGCCTGGGTTAGAGCAAAAACCGCCTGTGAAGTGGCTGAAATTTCTTACAAAAAATTCCGTCAGCTGATTCAGGTCAATCCAGATATTTTAATGCGCCTATCTTCACAGATGGCGAGTCGCTTACAGATTACATCTGAGAAAGTGGGCAACCTTGCTTTCCTTGATGTGACTGGGCGTATTGCACAAACGCTGCTTAATCTGGCAAAACAACCTGATGCCATGACCCACCCAGATGGGATGCAGATTAAAATTACCCGCCAGGAAATTGGTCAGATAGTTGGCTGCTCCCGCGAAACCGTGGGGCGGATACTAAAAATGCTGGAAGATCAAAACCTGATCTCCGCACACGGTAAAACGATTGTCGTCTACGGCACCCGTTAATTCCCCCTAAACTGGTGCCGATACTGTCGGCATCAGTTTTTTAATCTTTTGTGATCTATAAATTTCTGGGGCCTTTATGAAATGGCAACGGCTTATTTATCATCCTGAAGTTAATTACGCACTACGCCAAACATTGGTTCTCTGTCTGCCCGCAGCATTAGGGTTCGCTCTCGGCGAACTTCGGCTGGGCTTGATGTTTTCTCTGATACCCGCCTGTTGCAACATTGCCTCACTGGATACACCACACCAACATTTTTTCCGGCGTCTGCTGGTCGGCGGCGCGCTGTTTACTGTGAGTAGCTTCCTAACCCAGCAACTGCTGCTATGGGATATTCCGTTGCCTGCCGTCATGCTCAGCCTGGCATTAGTTCTGGGGGTGAGTGGGGCGATTAGCCAGTTGAATGGCCATTTGTTACCCGCGGCACTGATTGCTGCTATTTTCAGCCTCAGCATGGTGGGCCGCGCGCCGATCTGGCAAGCCCCGTTGCTGTGTGCCGTAGGGACACTGTGGTATGGGGTGTTTAACGGGTTATGGTTCCGACTCTGCAAGGATCAACCGATTCGCGAACCTTTGAGTCAGCTTTATCGCTTACTAGCCGATTATTGTGACACCAAATACAGCCTATTTGCTCAGCACCTTGAGCCGGAAAAATCGATACCGCCGCTGCTGGACAGACAACAGGCGATTATGGACAAGATTAATCAGCTTTATCAGCAATTTAATCTGATTCATAACACCACGAAGAAAGAGCAGAAACGGTTGTTGGGATTGTTCCAAATGGCTCTCGATTTGCAAGAGCATATTACTGCAGCCTTGATTCAGCCGGAAAAAGCACAAGAGTTAATGGAGCAGACACAGATTGAGAGCGTGATGCGCCGTAATTGCCAGAAAATCTCAGCTCAAATGCGCAGCATCGCCAACGACATTCTCTATCACCACCATACTGATGAGCATTTCACTGCCGATGATGGTCTGACAGAACTGGCAAGCATCGCACAGGCACACCCAGACAACCCGGTCGCACAATTCTACTACTACCATATCAGCCACGTGACCCAGCTATTGAGTGACCGGCGACCACTGTATGACCGTGACCTGATGTCCAGCCAACAACCACAACCTTTCTGGCCGGCGTTGATCAGCTATCTGTCGTTCAAATCAGGTGCACTGCGGGAAGCCGCTCGTCTGGGCGTAACACTGGCAGCAGGTAGCTATATCGGTAACTTAATTCATCTACCCAAACCTTATTGGATTTTGCTTACTGTGATGCTGGTAACGCAGAACGGTTATAACGCCACCAAGGTACGAATCCATCACCGTGCACTCGGCACCTTGATAGGGCTGATATTGGCCGCTGGCCTATTGCATCTGCCAATGCCAGAGGGTGCCACCCTTGGCATTATGCTGCTCATTACCCTTGCCGCTTATCTGGTTCAACGTAAAAACTACGGGCTATCTGTTGTTGGCAGAACCATAACCGCAGTCTATATCTTGCAATTATTGACCGGAGAAGGCGCTGACTTCTTGGTTCCGCGATTGCTGGATACCTTAATTGGCTGCGCATTGGCCTTTGCCAGCGCCTTATGGCTGTGGCCTCAGTGGCAGAGCGGTTTACTGCGTAAGAATGCCCATCAGGCGCTAGAGGCGTATCAGAAGATTTTGCGCTTGCTGCTGACGCCTGAGCCTGATATCAACCAACTGGCCTATGAACGCATTGCAGTAAATAAGGCCAGTAACACCGTGTTAAGTTCCTTAAATCAGGCGATGCAAGAGCCGGGGTTCAACTCAAAATATTTGGCAGATATGCGATTATGGGCCACTCACAGTGAGTTGATTGTTGGGCATATCAATGAGATGACTATCCTGACGCGGGCTTATCCCTTGGGGAGTTCAGTACCAGGTAAACATCACATTCAGCTCAGCGTCGAACTGGCGGCGGATTATTTACAACTCTGTGAGATAGCCATTCAGCAATGCCAGCAACGGCTGGAGTCAGACAACAGCGAGGGGAATAACGATTTCGTGCAGATGCCGGATGTCACACCGGATACACAAATTTCTGAACTGGAACGTAATTTACGCCGGGTTTTGTCACACTTAAGCGTGATGCATACGGTGTCTGCCATGGCTTGGCAACAACAACCCCATCACGGTATTTGGCGCAGTCGGAGATTGCGGGAGCATGTATAGCAATGGAGAGGCAAAATACCTCTCCATAATTGAGTTAACCCTGGACCAGACTGGCGATGGCTTGCTCTAACCGCGCCATTCCTTGTTTGATATCATCCAGCTCCACCACTAATGAAGGGGCTAACCGCAACACATTTGGCCCGGCATTGAGGACCATCAAGCCATTAGCCGCCGCAGCCATCAGCAACTCGCGCGCACGGCCATGGTATTGCGGCGTTAACTCGGCACCAATCAATAACCCCATGCCACGGATATCGTCAAACAGGTGATACTTGTTATTGATCTCTTGCAGAGCCTGCACAAACAGGCTGTGGCGCTGTTCAATACCATTAAGTACCTCAGGGGTATTAATCACATCTAGAGCAGCCTCAGCGACGGCACAGGCCAGAGGATTGCCCCCATAGGTGGTGCCGTGAGTTCCCACCGCCATTACCGACGCAATTTCTTCCGTGGTTAGCATCGCACTGATAGGGAAACCACCACCTAAGGCTTTCGCCGTGGTCAGAATATCTGGCGTCACACCATAATGCATATAGGTAAACAGCTTGCCGCTACGCCCCATACCGCTTTGTACTTCGTCAAATACCAGCAGCGCATCATGCTGATCACATAAAGCCCGCACCCCTTGTAGAAATTCAGGCGTCGCAGAGGTTAACCCCCCTTCTCCCTGAATGGGTTCGAGCACCACCGCACAAGTATGATCATCCATAACGGCTTTCACCGCAGCCAGATCATTAAACGGCACATGGATGATATCAGCAGGTTTCGGGCCAAAACCATCGGAATACTTGGGCTGCCCCCCCACCGATACAGTAAACAAGGTGCGGCCATGGAAAGCATTATGGAAAGCAATGATTTTAGTCTTATAGGGGCTATGACGCTCAATGGCATAATGACGGGCCAGCTTAAAGGCCGCTTCATTTGCCTCGCCACCCGAGTTGGCAAAAAACACGCGATCCGCAAAGGTGGCATCAATCAGTTTTTGCGCCAAACGCAGCGCAGGCTCATTAGTGAAAACGTTACTGGTATGCCATAACGTCTCACCTTGCTGATGCAATGCCGCTACCAGCGCCGGGTGGCAATGCCCCAGAGCAGTAACCGCGATCCCACCAGCAAAATCAATATATTCCTTGCCTTGTTGATCCCACACTCGGCTGCCCTTCCCTTTTACCGGAATGAACTGTGCTGGTGCATAAACAGGCAAAATAACCTGATCGAATGTACTGCGAGTTACTGCTAACTTATCCGCCATTATACTGTCCACCCTGATATCCCCTTCGCACTTGAAGCTACAGGGTTGTTAGCTGCACGCAGCGTTCAAATCTGTTCCCGACAGATTTGTCACCCGAATCACTTGACTGTGTAAGCTCATCGGGATTCGTTTGCGGGCTGCCTACCTGCAACTCCAATTACTTTGGGTATAATCCATTGAGTTACCAATTATTGGTATGTGAAAATATAATCACAAAATATGCATAAAAAATCACAATCAGGCAAACAAAAAAAACAATTAAATAATAAATACAACTCAACCAGCTAATTTTTAAGGAAATTATCTAATAATTGATGACCTTGCTCGCTGAGGATACTCTCAGGATGGAACTGCACTCCCTCCAATGGCAAGGTGCGATGACGGATACCCATAATCTCATCCATCACTCCCTCATGTTCGGTCCAGGCGGTCAGTTCAAAACAGTCTGGCAATGAGTCGGTCGCAATCACCAAAGAGTGATAACGGGTCACGGTCAGCGGTTGGTTAAGCCCCCGAAAAACCCCCTGACCATTATGGCAAATAGCCGTGGTTTTACCGTGCATCACTTGCCGCGCTCGCACTACGCGTGCGCCAAAAGCCTGCCCTAGTGCCTGATGCCCCAGGCAAACCCCCAGTATCGGTAATTTTCCGGCAAAATGGCTGATGGCAGCTAAAGAAATTCCGGCCTCATTGGGCGTGCAAGGACCAGGCGAAATCACCAAATGTGAGGGTGATAACTTTTCAATATCAGCGAGTTGTACCTCATCATTACGTTTAACCACCACCTCAGCCCCCAATTCACAAAAATACTGGTAGAGGTTGTAAGTAAACGAATCGTAATTATCGATCAATAGCAGCATTTCATATCCAAAAAATCAGGTTAACGCTTACGCCCACCGGTAATTGACCCCAGGACACCACGCAAAATTTGTCGTCCCAAGTCCCGCGCCATGCTCTTGGCTGCCGTCTGGACGATACCATCACGTTTGCCACCGCGCGGGCCGGTAGAGCCAAACAGTAGATCATTCAGCCCATCCATCAAACCACCGCCCGCGCTACCCTGCTGATCGGTTGACGGCTGAGAAGCCGCCCCCCCTCCGGCCGCTGCATCCCCCATAGTAGAGAATCCACCCGCAGATAATTTCTCATAAGCAGACTCGCGATCCACCCCCTCCTCATAACGGCCATACAGTGGGGAATGATTGATAGCGTGATTACGCGCTGCCGCATCCAATGCGCCCATTTTTGATTGTGGCGCGATAACCATACCCCGCTCGACCACATTAGGCCGCCCTTTCTCATCAAGGAAAGAGATGAGTGCCTCGCCAACCCCCAATTCGGTAATCACCTGTTCGGCACTGAATGCCGGATTCGCGCGCATAGTCTGAGCTGCGGCTTTAACTGCTTTTTGATCCCTTGGGGTAAAGGCACGCAGGGCATGCTGTACCCGGTTGCCCAATTGGCCGAGGATTTTATCGGGAATATCTAATGGATTTTGCGTCACAAAATAGATGCCGACCCCTTTCGAGCGAATCAGCCGGACCACATGTTCAACTTTATCCACCAGCGCCGTTGGCGCATCACTGAACAACAGATGGGCTTCATCAAAGAAAAACACCAGCTTAGGTTTATCAACATCACCCACTTCAGGAAGTTGCTCGAAAAGTTCTGCCAGCAACCACAACAGAAAAATCGCATACAGTTTGGGCTGATTAATTAACCGATCAGCCGCTAACAGATTGATAACTCCCTGCCCATGGCTGTCGATTTGCATTAAATCGTGAATATCCAGCATCGGCTCGCCAAAGAATTGATTGGCACCTTGCTCTTCCAAAGCCAGTAAACCACGCTGGATAGCACCAATTGAGGCCGGCGTGATGTTGCCGTATTGCGTACGGAACTGTTTCGCGTTGTCACCAACATATTGCACGATAGCCCGCAAGTCTTTCATATCAAGCAGCAGCAGGTTGTTGTCATCGGCAATTTTGAATACCAGTTGCAACACACCACTTTGCACGTCATTCAGATCAAGCAGACGCCCTAGCAGCAGCGGGCCAAGATCGGAAATAGTGGCACGGATCGGATGACCCTTTTCAGCGAAGATATCCCACGGCACAATCGGGCAAGCTTGTGGCTGCCAATCCGTAACACCTATCGCTGCCAGTCGGGTTTGAAGTTTTTCCGAATCAACCCCTTCCGCCCCAATGCCAGATAAATCCCCTTTCACATCGGCGAGAAATACCGGCACACCAATACGGGAAAATTGCTCAGCCATTTTTTGCAGGGTGACTGTTTTACCAGTGCCGGTCGCGCCAGTAATCAAGCCATGACGGTTAGCCAGAGCCGATAAAATCACTAAATCCTGTGCCGGCGGCACCTTCGCGATAAGCAATGTTTCACTCATAAACCTTCACCCCATCACGTTTACGTTAGAGACAGATAATTGATTATAAGCACCCGATTCGGGCAAACGGATTAATTTATGACAGCAATGCGACTGTTACCCAAAGAACGTGGCGTTGCAGGTGGGCAGCAAGCAAAAGACAGATTGGTTGTAAACCAGCCTTCGAGGTTTAGCGTGAAGGCTGGTAACCAGCGATTAAGGTAAAACTTTCGCTGACAGGATAGTGATAGGTTTGACCGGCACATTCTGATACGGGCCGACATTTTCGGTCTGAACCTGGGAGATCTTCTCTACCACATCCATCCCTTTAACCACTTTACCGAACACCGCATAACCGAAGTCACGTTGGCCGTGGTCAAGGAAGGCATTATCTGCCACATTCAGGAAAAACTGGCTGGTAGCACTGTCTTTATCAGCAGTACGGGCCATAGAGATGGTGCCACGCAGGTTGCGCAGGCCGTTATCCGCTTCATTCTTGATTGGTGTTTTAGCAGTTTTCTGTTTGAAGTCAGCAGTAAAACCACCACCTTGAACCATAAAACCAGGGATAACACGGTGAAAAATAGTGTTGTTGTAGTAGCCGTTGTTAACATAATCAACGAAGTTTTGTGTTGAAACCGGGGCCTTCTGGCTATTGAGTTCCAACTCAATATTCCCCACCGACGTCGTTAACAACACATGAGGCTCACCGGCAGCAAAAGCTGCGGGGGCCACGGCGCTAAGGGAACAAAGTGCAATGAAGGTCACTAAAGTACGTTTAAACATTAACGGTTCCTTTCTGTAGGATGCGAACAACGGAAAAGCGCTTTGATTCTAGAGAGCTGACCCGCGCAATGCCACCCATTTACGGAATTTTACGTAACAGAATGCGCATTTAGGCTGAAAAGCTGCCTCTTCAGCAGTTAAACCGCACCATGATGATTAATTAGCCAAATTAAACCATTCCCGCACTCCCAGGCAACAGTGGAATTCTGCTATAGGGATCACGTCTTGTTTATTTTCCTTTATCTTATCTGCCATTTTTGAGAGAAACATCTCATTTTGTTTTTGGTTAATCGCTAGTCTGCTTCCAAATGAGAGCGCTCTCATTTCTAATTAATCTATATGGAAGCCAAATGATGAAAACCTTTAAAATTGCCATTATCGGTGGCGGTAGTAGCTATACCCCGGAGTTGGTTGATGGGCTGATTCAGCGTATTGACCAGTTACCGGTCACTGAACTGGCACTGGCTGATGTCGAATTGGGCCGTCAAAAAGTGGAAATCATTGCTGCATTAACCCGAAGAATGCTGGATCGGCATGGGCTAGAGCATGTAAAAGTCAGCATTCACTTCTCACTGGATGATGCGATTGCCGGAGCCAGTTTTGTCCTGACACAGTTCCGTGTCGGCCAACTCCCGGCACGCGCCGCGGATGAACGTTTAGGGCTGAAATATAACCTGCTTGGGCAGGAAACTACCGGGGTTGGTGGGTTCGCCAAAGCTCTGCGTACCATTCCGGTGATGCTTGATATTGCCGCCAGAGTTGAGCGATTAGCACCGGATGCCTGGATCATTAACTTCACCAATCCAGCCGGTATCGTTACTGAAGCAGTGACACGTTATAGCAAAGCGAAAATCATCGGCTTGTGTAATGTCCCAATCAGCATGCACCATATGATTGCCAACTTGCTCCACGCACCTTATGAAGATATCCAACTGCGCTTTGCCGGGCTAAATCATATGGTGTGGGTGCATGAGGTGTTACAACGTGGCAAAGATGTTACCGCCGAGGTACTGGACATGTTGTGTGACGGGGCCTCACTAACCATGAACAACATTAAGGAAGCACCATGGCCGCCAGAGTTCCTGCGGGCAATGGGGGCGATTCCTTGTCCGTATCATCGCTATTTCTATCAGACTCAGGATATGTTGGCAGAAGAGATGGCCGCAGCAGCCGAGCGTGGCACCCGTGCGGAACAAGTTATGCAGGTAGAAAAAGAGCTGTTCGAGCTGTACGCTGATCCGCATCTGGACAGTAAACCAGAGCAACTCAGCTTCCGTGGCGGATCATTTTATTCTGAAGTTGCACTGGAACTTATTCGTGCCATTCATAATAATTTAGGTACGCAACTTGTTGTCAATACAACAAACCGAGGTGCAATTCGCGGTTTATCTGACGGCTCAGTAGTAGAAACTAACTGTATTGTTGATGCACAAGGTGCACACCCACTCACCTTCGGCCCATTACCTGTTGCTATGCATGGGTTGACCCAGCAAGTAAAAGCCTACGAGCGCCTGACCATTGAAGCTGCGGTTCATGGTGACCGTCGTAGTGCCTTGTTGGCGTTAGTGACTAACCCACTGATTGCTAACGCCAGCATTGCTCAGCCACTATTGGAAGAAGTTCTACAGGTAAATAAACCTTACTTGCCTCAGTTCACAGAACTGTGATGGTAAATTAACTATTGTTGCGGGTTCTGACTTTATACCCAACGCTATAGGCGTTATAGCCAGATAACCCGCATAAACCCCGATGAACTTGCGCAATCAAGCGATTCGGGTGACCAATCGGCAGATTTGAATGCTGATTGCTGCAGTCTGGAGTGAGTACGAACGCCGCTAACCCCCTGCGGCCTCAATAGCCAAGGGCTACTTTTAGCCTAAACAGGAGCATGAAATGGTTACACTGGAAGACGTCGCGGTATTAGCCGGGGTTTCCCGCGCTACGGTTTCCCGCGTGGTCAACGGTGATACCAATGTCAAAACCCTGACCCGCGAAAAGGTTGAACAAGCGGTCGCGGTATTGGGTTACACCCCAAACCCTGCCGCACGTGCACTGGCTTCCAGCCAAAGTAATACCTTGGGGTTGGTGACAACCTCATATCGCGGTGGCTTTTTTGGCGCGTTGATGGATTTCGTACAAACCGAAACAGAATCACAGGGTAAGCAGTTATTGGTCACCCAAGGGCGGGATAATGCTGATAAAGAGTGGCAAGCAATTCAGCGCCTGTATAACTTACGCTGCGACGGTTTAATCCTCCATGTACGTTTTCTCAGTGACGAGAAACTGCAACAACTTGCAGCGGCAGGCCGGTCATTTGTGTTATTAGACAGGATGGTTCCCGGTCTTGAACCCCGCTGTGTGACCTTTGATCACCGGCGTGCGAGTCAGATGGCGACTCAGGTACTTATCGATGCAGGCCACCGTCATATTGCCTGTATCAGTGGCTCTTCTCAGCGCTATTCCAGTGTGTTACGCCGTCAGGGTTTTTTGGATGCCATGCAACTCGCAGGTTTAGAACCTACCGCCTGTGTGGAAGGCGTTTACGATCTGGAAAGTGGCTATCAACGCGCGGACGAGATCTTAAAGCGGCCTCGCCTACCAACCGCTATCTATTGCTGTAACGAAGAAATGGCAATCGGCGCGCTGTTGGCTATTAATAAACACCATTTGCAGGTGCCACAGGACATTTCATTGATTTGCTATGACAGTGGCGAACGCGCTCCTTTTGTTAGCCCGGCATTAACCAGCCTGCATTTCCCGATTGTTGGAATGGCGCAATTCGCCACCCAGTTGTTGATTAATCCGCAGCTCCCCAGTGCCAGTTTCCCGCCAACAATTATTATGCGCGATTCTGTTATGCCACCGAAACAACTCCGCTAGTCAGCCCTGGTGGCAAGTTATCGCTCTTTCCTGCTTATCTCTCTTTTCGTTCATGAAAATAGCGAATGTTATTGGCATTGCTGGCACAGAATAAACCTTATCAGTGGCTCATCACCCGCATCACTCACATGAGTAAGTGATGCGACTGCGTGCCTAACACCCCTATTGCTTCAAGTACCAAGGGTCGCTCTATTAAAACGTCACATTCAACTTTGCCCAAAGAGTTCGACCCGGCTCATTCAACGACGTATTGGCCGAGTACCCAAATCCACTATTACCGGCCAGATTGAGGTGCTCGCTGTACGCTTTATTCAGTAGATTATCGATACCAGTGCTGACTTTGACTTGTTTTGTAACCTTGTAAGCCACATTGGCAGACAGCACACCGAAGCCCGCACTATCAGCAAAGTCTTTACCTACCACATTCCCTTCGTTAATCGCGACCCGGTGCTGGCTGCTGACTAACCGCCATAATGCCGTGCTGCTCCAATCCCCTGCTTCAAACGTCAATCCTAACCGTGCTTCAAGGGGAGGGATTTGCGGCAACGGACGATGATTACTGGTATTTTCCCCCCAGGCATAAGCCAGGCTGGCGTCAGCTTTCCAATTGTCGTTAAAGGCATAGCCGGCCCCCATCTCACCGCCCATAATAGTTGCGTTGATATTATCTGCCTGACTGATGCGCAGATTGTTCGGGTCATACTTGAACAAAATGAAATCATTGACCCGCCCAAGATAAGCAGAGACCCAACTGTTGAGCTGCTTACCATTGTATTGCGCGCCAATATCAAGTTGAGTGGTCTTTTCACTCTTCACCCCCTCAAAAGCACTGCTGGAGCCAACAGGCCCGAACGTCGGCGAAAATAGCTCCCAATAATCAGGAAAACGCTGCGTATGGCCCAAACCGGCGTACCACATCACGGGTAAGTCAGCCAGATTATGCTCAAAACGCATGAAACCAGCGGGGAGCGTTGCAGAGCGTGTCGGTTGAAAAGCACGGGCATAATTGGTGACTTCATGATGGTCAATGCGGGCACCGGTAATCAGTTTATCCTGATCGCTGGCACTCCAGGTCAGTTCGCTAAACAAGCCGTTGCTGGTAAAGCGAGCATCTTTATCCCAATGGCCTTGTTTATTTTTACGGTGCGTATTGGTTTGCAAATCAGTACCCGCCTCCAATTTCAGATCCCGCCACAACCAAGTGCCCATGACCCGGCCCCCCATCGTGCGCCGGTCTACATTACTGGACATCGCCATCATCGGTGGTGTGCGTAAGGTATTGTTATCCATAATGTGATTGGCATAATTGTAGTAGACTTTGGCTTCAATTTTGTCCAACACTTCACCGATATTTGTTTTTTCAAAGCGTGCGCCCAGACTCTCGCGCAAGAACTGGGAACCGTCCATACCGCGCCCGGCATACCTTGCTTCACCGTCACCTTTACCCGCCGTTAGCTCGAGCAACGTATCGCTGTCTGGTGTCCAGCCCAAGGCAATATCGGCATTCCATTTATCCCATTTCGAGGGCACCCGCGTACCATTGCCATCTTTGTAATCACCAGCCTGAGACTGATTGCCCATCATGCGCAAATAGCCTTGCTCGTTACCTAAACTGGTATCGAGATTTTTATCCCAGCGACCATTAGAGCCCACCAATAGACTGGCATTCCCTTTGATGCCCGCCTGGTCAAAGTGAGGGGGTTGCCGCTCAAACAAAATAGTACCGGCGGAAGCACCAGCGCCCCACAACACCGATTGTGGCCCCTTCACGACGGTCAGCAGGTCAAAACTCTCTGGTGAAATATAGGATGTGGGCGCGTCCATCCTTGATGGGCAGGCCCCCAGTGTTTCCCCACCATCTGTCAGAATTTTTATCCGTGAACCAAACATGCCACGGAACACCACATCCCCATTGGTACCCCCATTACGGATTTGCGAGAAACCGGGGATAGTTTTCAGATAGTCCGCTCCATCACTGGCGGGAACAGGTTGGCGCGGCGCTTTAGGCGAGGTCACGATAACCAGCGGCGAATGAAGAGGCGCGCTAACAGTTATGACATCAGCATCATTGAGTTTTTTCTCACTGCTATCGTTGATGGTGTTATTCGCCACCGGATCATGAGTCATCAGATGATCATGCGTAGCGGCAACGGTATTTAAGGCAAATACCGAAAAAGCAGCGGTTACTGCGCATGCTAATAATGTTTTTTTATAGGTTTTACTCTTGCCAGACATAATTATTCCTTGGGCAATACAAATCACTCCGGTGAGTATTTATCCACACCAGAAAAATGGTTTTTATTTTTTATCGGATTATCAGGAATAAAAGGCAGGTGGTGCGCGTGGTTGGCTCTCTGAATAGGTATCTTGAATAATTAACCAATAGATAAATGACGGCGCAGGGATCTCGGCTAACAGTAGTGCAGAGCGAATATCCGCTTTGAAAGCTGTATTCAGTAGGGGCAAATGAGTCAGTAATACGCAATAGCCACAAGCTGCATGATCCATCATCATGCCATCATGACCGCCTCCGGCCTGCGCGGTATTGCTATGTTGGGCCGTTGTCTGGCTCTGTTGAGGGTCAGCGTGATGCGCCATATCCATAGCACAATTGGCCTTAGCAGCACTCACACTCATCGTTGAGATGGTTTTTTGCTCATACGAAAGCGCCAGTGAGACTGAAACCACCGGAGCGATAAATAGCATCAGGATCGCCGCTATCCCCAACCAGGCAGAAAAGCGCCTTCTTTGATAAAGAATTTGGCTCAACGGCAGCCTATCGCCGTTGGTGTTACATCGGTATTCACGCTTCTCATCACGATAAATTCCTTTATATCGATGAAAAAAA
>NZ_JAZGQE010000110.1:0-16292 GCF_048593885.1 Yersinia sp. 1252 StPb PI
GATTAAAACTAATGGAATTACTTTCAAACCTTCTACCTGTCAACTTTTCCTGTCAGCCATTCTGGCCAGTGAGCATCACTGGTGTAGCGAGCTGTAGCGTCTTTATTCTTCCATCTTAAATACCCGTCATACTTCAAGCTGCATCTGCGTTGGCTGCGTTCAATCACCCGAATCACTTACTCATGTAAGCTCATCGGGGGTCTCTTGCTTAGCGCCTTCCTGCAACTCGAATTATTTAGGGTATAAAAAAGTTTATACGCCAAGTGAGTTTCTATTTCTTACGGCCTGCGCATGTCTATTCCTTGTGAATAGGGCATCGAATTAGGATAACCGTAACAAATAGACCTTAGCGTGCGTTTTACCCGTCATTTTTCAAATAGCAGGGATGTTGGCCACTCATTACTCGGCCGTCCATGGGCCTCGCCTCTTTGAGGCCGCTGCTTGCACTTTGAAATCGATAGGGTAGCTGTGTTAGGAGAAGAATGATGATTTATTGGATATTTTTAGGTTTAGCGATTGTCGCAGAAATTATCGGCACGTTATCAATGAAATATGCCAGTGTCAGTGGTGAGATGACCGGGCATATCGTGATGTATTTTATGATAACCGGTTCATACATTTTACTGGCTCTGGCAGTGAAGAAAGTCGCGCTAGGCGTGGCCTATGCCCTGTGGGAAGGGATTGGCATCCTGATTATTACTGTTTTTAGCGTGCTGTGGTTTGATGAAAGCTTATCACCACTGAAAATTGCCGGTTTAGTGACCTTGATCGGCGGCATAATGTTAGTGAAGTCAGGGACGCGTAAGCCGAAGAAACCAGGCAGCCCGCACAACAATTCAGGTGAGCAGCATGCAACAGCTTGAGTTTTACCATATTGCGTTTCTGATTTTGGCGGTCATCCTGGAAATCATTGCCAATATCTTGCTGAAAATGTCAGATGGTTTTCGCCGGGTATGGTTAGGCATACTATCACTGCTGTCAGTGTTAGGGGCATTCAGTGCTTTGGCACAAGCAGTGAAAGGCATTGAATTATCAGTAGCTTATGCCTTGTGGGGCGGGTTCGGTATTGCCGCCACTGTGGCCGCGGGTTGGATTTTGTTTAATCAGCGTCTGAACTATAAAGGCTGGATTGGCCTGATTTTGCTACTGGCCGGCATGGTGATGATTAAGCTGTCCTGATATCCCCTTTGTACTTGAAGCTGCAGGGGGTTGGCTGCGCGCGCAAACCCGAATCACTTACCGGTGTAAGCTGATCGGGATTTGTTTGCTGGCCGCCTACCTGCAACTGCAATTACTTTGGCTATATCGAGTGACAGTTTTTAATCGAAGCTGATAAGCGGGGAAATGTACTGAATGGGTCCTTATTTGTTTAAAATACAAGGGGCGCGAGCCGTCAGAGTGCCCATCAGTGCCGTCGCCCCGCAGATCGCAAAATCAAATAGCCGCAATAATTTTGATTTCAACTTTGTACTTCGGATTCATCAATTTGGCTTCGACGGTACAACGCACTGGCGCATTGCCATCAACCACCCAGGCATCCCACGCCGCATTCATCGCCGCGAAGTCCGCACTGTCTGCCAGAAAAATGGTGGCATCCAAAATACGGCCTTTATCTGAACCGAGCTGATTCAATATCATATCTATTGCTGCCAGCGTGTTGGCAGTTTGCGCCGTGGCGTCTGCATCCAGATTTTCCGGTACGCTGGTGTAATAGATAGTGTTGTTAAATACCACAGCATCTGACCAACGTTTTTCTGGATTAATTCGTTCAATACTCATTTTCACTCCCTTGTGTGAATGTCAATGTCAGTTATCAGTAGTAGGGTAGCATAGCTTGTGATGAGAATGTGTGGTCGCGGGGCGATAGGCTTGGCATAATCACCGCTGATTTCGCCCGGAAGAGAACGCGTGACAGACGATTTTGCAACAGACGGCGCATTAGCGCAGGCCATTACAGGTTTTAACCCCCGAGAGTCTCAGCGCCGAATGGCGGCGGCCATCAGTGAATCTATTGATGCCAAACAACAATTGGTGGTAGAGGCAGGTACCGGTACCGGTAAAACATTTGCCTATTTGGCGCCCGCACTGCGTGCTGATTGCAAAGTGATTATCTCCACAGGTTCGAAAGCGTTACAAGATCAGCTCTATTCGCGTGACTTACCCACGGTAGCGACTGCTCTCAAATACAAAGGGAAGCTGGCCTTATTAAAGGGGCGCTCAAACTATCTTTGTCTGGAACGGCTTGAACAGCAATCATTGGCCGGGGGTGAATTAGCCAGTGAGACATTGGTTGATTTGGTTCGTTTGCGTGGCTGGTCAGCCGAAACCATCGATGGTGATATCAGTACCTGTGGCCAGGTGGCTGAGGATAGCTTTGTCTGGCCGTTGGTCACCAGTACCAATGATAACTGTCTGGGCAGTGATTGCCCGCTGTATAAAGATTGTTTTGTGGTGAAAGCCCGCCGTAAGGCGATGGATGCAGATATAGTGGTGGTTAACCACCATCTGTTCTTGGCGGATATGGTGGTGAAAGAGAGCGGTTTTGCCGAACTGATCCCCACCGCAGATGTGATGATTTTCGATGAAGCCCACCAGATCCCCGATATTGCCAGCCAATACTTTGGTCAGCAACTGACCAGTAGACAACTAATGGATTTGGCAAAAGATATTATTATTGCCTATCGCACCGAAGTGCGCGACTCCGCCCAATTGCAAAAAAGCGCCGACCGTCTGACGCAAAGCACGCAAGATTTCCGTCTGGTGCTCGGCGACCCGGGGTATCGCGGCAATTTACGTGATGTACTGGAACAACCGGCGATTCAGCGGGCGTTGCTGTTGCTCGATGATGCGTTGGAGCTGTGTTATGACGTGATGAAGCTTTCCCTTGGCCGCTCAGCTATGCTGGATGCCGCTTTTGAACGTGCAACGGTGTATCGCAACCGCCTTAAGCGTTTAAAAGATGTCACTACACCCGGCTACAGCTATTGGTATGAGTGTAATTCACGCCATTTCGTACTGGCGTTGACACCGCTGTCGGTTTCTGATCGTTTTCGTGAGCTGATAGAAGAAAAACCGGGAAGCTGGATTTTTACCTCTGCCACACTGTCGGTTAATGATCAGTTATCACATTTCACCTCAAGGTTGGGGCTAACGAACGCCAAAACGCTACTCCTGCCCAGTCCGTTTGATTACGCCAATCAGGCATTACTCTGTGTGCCACGCAATTTGCCTTCGGCGAATGAACCTGGGGCTGCCCGTAAACTGGCGGTGATGCTAAAGCCACTGATTGATGCCAATAAAGGGCGTTGCTTCTTTTTGTGTACCTCACACCAGATGATGCGTGGTTTAGCCGAAGAGTTCCGCGCCAGTATGACGCTGCCCGTTTTGGTGCAAGGTGAAACCAGCAAGGGGCAGTTGCTGGCACAGTTTGTAGCAGCAGGCAATGCACTGCTGGTGGCGACCAGCAGTTTCTGGGAAGGGGTGGATGTGCGGGGCGACGCGTTATCTTGTGTCATCATCGACAAACTGCCGTTTACCTCACCGGATGACCCTTTGTTGAAAGCCCGCATCGAAGATTGCCGTCTACGTGGTGGTGACCCGTTCAATGATGTGCAATTGCCTGATGCCGTTATTACCTTGAAACAAGGTGTGGGGCGTTTGATTCGTGACATCGACGATCGCGGCGTGCTGGTTATCTGTGATAATCGCCTGGTGATGCGCCCTTATGGCGCGATGTTCCTTAATAGCCTCCCGCCAGCACCCCGCACCCGTGATTTGGCGAAAGCCATCGCTTTTCTCAAGCAACGCGATTAAGGGAAAAGCGAGGAGGGGTGTGCTATCATGCGCGCCCTGTATTGAATTCATACTCTTTTCCTGCCGAGGTTGGCATGTCCACGCGAATTTTAGCGATCGATACCGCAACAGAAGCATGTTCTGTTGCATTGTGGAATAACGGCGAAGTTCAGGCGTTGTTTGAGCTTTGTCCACGGGAACACACCCAACGAATCTTACCGATGGTGCAGCAAGTACTGGCTGAATCGGATTTATCACTGACGCAACTCGATGCATTGGCCTTTGGCCGTGGCCCTGGTAGCTTTACCGGTGTTCGTATTGGTATCGGTATTGGTCAGGGATTGGCTCTGGGCGCCGACTTACCAATGATAGGTATTTCCACCTTACAGACCATGGCTCAGGGGGCATTCCGTCTGACAGGTGCATCTCGCGTATTGGCAGCGATTGATGCTCGTATGGGGGAAGTCTATTGGGGTGAGTTTGAGCGTGACACACAAGGCGATTGGCTCGGTGAACAGACTGAGGCAGTAATGACGCCAGCACAAGTCTTGGCACACGTGCCATCACTGAGCGGCCATTGGGCCACAGTAGGCACTGGCTGGCAGACGTATCCTGATCTGGTTAGCAGCGATAATGTGGTGCTGACTGACGGGCAGATGCTACTGCCGCAGGCAGAGGATATGTTACCACTGGCATTATCATCATGGGCGAACGGGCGGATGGTGAGTGTGGAAAATGCCGAGCCAGTGTATCTAAGAAATGAAGTGACCTGGAAAAAACTGCCAGGCCGTTAGAACTGACCTGCGCCACGGAAATGTGAAAAATTAACGATATAGCAACTTGTCATCCTGTTTAGAGTCTAAAATATTCAGATAGCTATAGATATGATAAGGAGCAGCACACGATGGCGATAAATACGTCAACAACTCAATCTATAAAGAATAGAAGCCGTAAATGGACGTGTGGCTGGCTAGGATTGGGCGTTTTGCTTCTGTCCGGCTGTGTTACTGTCCCGCCAGCTATTCAGGGTACCACTGCGACGCCGCAGCAAAATCTTAATTTGGTTCGAACCGATCCGAAGGTCTTTGTAGGCCAGGAGGCGCGTTTTGGTGGGACCGTCATCAATGTGGCCAATGAAGCGCATCGCACCCGGCTTGAAATTGCCAGCGTACCCTTAGACTCGGGTGCCAGACCTATTTTGGGTGAGCCGTCACAAGGGCGAGTGATAGCCTATGTTAATGGTTTCCTTGAGCCAGTTGATTTTCGTGGTCACCTGGTGACCGTGGTTGGGCCGATTACCGGTGTTGAAGCCGGTAAAATTGGGATGACGCCGTATGACTTTGTGGTGATAAATGCCACAGGTTACAAACGTTGGAATCTTGCACAACAAGTTATGATGCCACCGGCAATGGGCCCGTGGGGTTATCACAACCCTGGGATGTGGGGGCCGGGATGGGGTGGTTGGTACAACCCGGGACCAGCACAGATTCAAACTATTGTTACGGAGTAGGTAGTCTGACCGGTTTCAATTGCTGCCAGATGTTAGGGTGTAATGGCATGAAGGGCGCTGAATTCAGCGCCTTTTTCACGTCGATAAAACATAAAAGATTCTATAATCAAAGGGTTATGGTTTTAAATGCTAGAGATCGCCTGTAATATTTTGATTTTATTGAATTTTAATGGGCGGCATTGGCTGCCTTAGTTATTTTTGAGATCCCGGCGCCAGAAAATAGTGACGTATATCCCAACCTCAAAATTGTTTGAAAGCAAACTGGTAAGCTGAGTTAAAATATTGTTAAAGTTCTGATGTGAATTTGCGTCTTACTCTGGCGATCAATAATAATTTCAGGAGTGCTACCTTGGAAAAAGTATGGCTAAAGCGTTATCCGGCAGATGTCCCCGCAGAGATTGACCCGGATCGCTATTCTTCTTTGGTGGAAATGTTTGAGAACGCCGCACTGCGTTATGCGGACCAACCTGCGTTCATCAATATGGGGGAGGTGATGACCTTCCGTAAGTTGGAAGAGCGTAGCCGTGCTTTCGCCGCCTATCTACAGCAAGGTTTAGGGTTACAAAAAGGTGACCGTGTGGCCTTGATGATGCCCAACCTGCTGCAATATCCCATAGCTTTGTTTGGTATTTTGCGTGCGGGTATGGTGGTGGTGAATGTTAACCCGCTGTATACCCCGCGCGAGTTAGAGCATCAACTGAATGACAGCGGAGCTGTGGCAATCGTTATTGTCTCCAACTTTGCTCACACGCTGGAAAAGATCGTTTTTAAAACCCAGGTTAAACATGTCATCTTAACCCGCATGGGTGATCAGTTGTCGACGGCCAAAGGGACGCTGGTTAATTTCGTGGTGAAATACATCAAGCGACTGGTACCGAAATATTATCTACCCGATGCTATCTCGTTTCGCACTGCGCTGCAAAAAGGTCGCCGTCTGCAATATGTTAAGCCGGATATTATCAATACTGACCTGGCATTTTTGCAATATACCGGAGGTACGACGGGGGTGGCGAAAGGCGCAATGCTGACACACCGCAATATGCAGTCGAACCTGGAGCAGGCGAAAGCGGCTTATGCACCTTTGCTGCAACCCGGCCACGAGCTGGTGGTCACGGCACTCCCCCTCTATCACATATTTGCTTTAACCATGAACTGCCTGCTGTTTATTGAGTTAGGTGGGCGCAGTTTATTGATAACCAATCCGCGTGATATTTCGGGAATGGTAAAAGAGCTAAGTCGTTATCCATTCACCGCCATGACGGGTGTAAATACGTTATTTAATGCTTTGTTGAATAATGAAGAGTTCACCAAGTTAGATTTCTCCACACTGCGCCTTTCTGTGGGGGGCGGTATGCCAGTGCAGAAAGCGGTTGCTGAACGATGGGAAAAACTGACCGGGAAACATCTGCTGGAAGGTTATGGTTTGACCGAGTGTTCGCCGTTAGTGACGGGTAATCCTTATGATTTGAAACACTACAGTGGCAGCATTGGTCTGCCTGTCCCTTCTACCGATGTTCGGCTGGTGGATGATGAGGGTAAAGACGTTGGATTGGGCGAACCGGGTGAACTATGGGTGCGTGGTCCACAAGTTATGTTAGGCTACTGGCAGCGGCCAGAAGCGACGGATGAAGTACTGAAAGACGGTTGGCTGGCAACTGGCGATATCGCAACCCTTGATGAACAAGGTTTTTTACGTATCGTTGATCGTAAAAAAGATATGATTTTGGTCTCTGGTTTCAACGTCTACCCCAATGAGATTGAAGATGTGGTAGCGTTACATCCGAAAGTGCTGGAATCTGCTGCGGTTGGCGTGCCTAATGAGGTCTCTGGCGAGACGGTAAAACTGTTTGTCGTGAAAAAAGATGCCTCACTGACACCTGAAGAGCTGCTAACCCATTGCCGCCGCTACCTTACAGGGTATAAAGTACCGAAAATAGTAGAGTTCCGCGACGAGTTGCCGAAATCCAATGTCGGCAAAATTTTACGTAGGGAACTGCGTGACGAACAAGTTAAGGCTAAAGGTAGCAACCAAGACGCAGCCTAACTTAACGGCGTCACTCAATCATCATCAACAACGCCGGTCATCGCCGGCGTTGTTGTGTTTGTCATAGACTAACGACCAAGAGAATCACGTTTTGAATTATCAGTTGATCACGACCAATAGTGCGTTGCAGCAGGTCTGCGAACAAGCCCGGACACATGCTCATGTCGCGCTGGATACGGAATTTGTCAGAACGCGCACCTACTATCCTCAGTTGGGCCTGATTCAACTGTATGACGGTGAACAACTTTCACTCATAGACCCCTTGCCCATCACTGAATGGCAACCTTTCAGTGAGCTACTGCAAGATTTGAATGTGGTGAAATATCTGCATGCTGGTAGCGAAGATCTCGAGGTGTTCTTAAATGCCTTTAGCCGGATGCCAACGCCGATGATTGATACTCAGGTATTGGCGGCATTTTCTGGTCGAACCCTGTCTTGCGGTTTTGCCATGCTGGTAAATGAGTTTGAAGGTGTTGAGCTAGATAAAAGTGAATCACGTACCGACTGGATTGCCCGTCCACTCAGTGAAAAACAGTGTGATTATGCCGCCGCTGATGTTTTCTATCTATTACCTTTGGCAGCTAAATTAGTGGAAGCCACCGAGGCTGCTGGGCGAATGGATGCAGCGATAGATGAATGCCAACTGCTGTGTCGCCGTCGCAGTGAAACACTTGACCCTGAGCTGGCCTACCGTGAGATAACCAATGCCTGGCAGTTACGTGGCCATCAGTTGGCATGTTTGCAGAAGCTGGCGGCATGGCGCTTGCGTCAGGCGCGTGAGCGTGATCTGGCGGTTAACTTTGTCGTGCGTGAAGAGAATCTGTGGCAAGTCGCCCGTTATCAGCCAACCTCGCTGGGTGAGTTAGATTCCCTTGGCCTGAGTGGACAGGAGATTCGCTATCACGGGCGTACCTTGTTGGCGCTGGTGGCTGAGGGGAATGCTGTACCGGAAGAGCAGCTCCCGCAACCGGTAGCTAATCTGATCGACCAACCCGGCTACAAGAAAGTCTTTAAAGATATTAAAGCGTTGATCCAGTCAGTCAGTGAACGTAGTGGACTGAGTAGTGAGTTACTGGCGTCACGTCGTCAAATAAACCAATTACTCAGTTGGCATTGGAAACTAAAATCAACTGACACTCAGCCTGAATTATTAAGTGGCTGGCGGGGCGATTTGTTGTCTACGGAATTGGCTGAGATTTTGCAACAGTATTAATCGATATTCAGAGTGGGGTGGGCTTCACTCTGGGTGTTTCAATTTTAATTCATAAGTACTTTATGACTAATTGAAATAGAGATTGAGATTTTTCTTGTTTCAGTGATAGATATATCGAATAGTACAATAGGCTGGATATATATACAGTTAACTAAATGAAAGTACCCCCTGTAAATAAATACAGGGGGTAGTTATTGCGAAGAAATCATTTAGGCGTTTCTTCCGTTTCCGGTAATGTCACGTTAAGTTCAAGTACCGAAATATCATCCCCTTTCTGCTCGAATTGCACATGCAGCATTTCAGGATCGATCTGTATATATTTACAAATAACCGCCAAAATATCGCGTTTCAAGTCAGGCAAATAATGGGGCTCACTGTCCCCACGACGACGCTCAGCGACGATAATTTGCAGCCGTTCCTTGGCTATATTGGCTGTCGGTTTTTTGCGGGACAGAAAAAAGTCTAACAAAGCCATGGTTTATCCCCCAAAAAGGCGTTTCAGGAAGCCCTTCTTCTCTTCTTCGATGAAGCGGAAGGGGCGTTCTTCTCCTAGCAAACGGTCAACGGTATCGTCATAAGCTTTACCGGCATCTGACTCTTTGTCCAGAATCACTGGCTCGCCTTGGTTCGAGGCGCGCAATACAGATTGATCTTCTGGAATAACGCCAACCAGTGGGATCCTCAGAATGTCGAGGACATCTTCCATGCTAAGCATATCGCCGCGATTAACACGCCCAGGATTGTAGCGGGTCAACAGCAGATGTTCTTTAATTGGATCCTGGCCATTCTCTGCGCGACGCGACTTGGAGGACAGTATCCCGAGGATGCGGTCAGAGTCACGAACCGAGGAGACTTCAGGGTTAGTGGTAATAACGGCTTCGTCAGCAAAATAGAGCGCCATCAAAGCACCGCTTTCGATACCCGCAGGGGAGTCGCATACCACAAACTCGAAATTCATATCGCCAAGATCGTTTAAAATCTTTTCAACACCCTCTTTGGTCAGGGCGTCTTTGTCGCGCGTCTGAGAAGCAGGCAGGATATACAGATTATCTGTACGCTTATCTTTTATTAATGCTTGGTTCAACGTGGCATCACCTTGAATCACATTAACAAAATCATAAACTACCCGGCGCTCACATCCCATGATCAAGTCTAGATTCCGTAGGCCGATATCGAAATCGATAACGACGGTTTTTTTACCTTTTTGGGCCAAGCCGGTTGCGATAGCCGCGCTTGATGTGGTCTTGCCAACGCCCCCTTTACCCGATGTAACAACAATAATGCGTGCCATGAAATGGATTCCTTGTCAAAAGGGCTTAATTTAAAGGTTGTATAGTTAATGCGTTATCCAGCAGATGCAGACGTGCGGCCTGACCAAAATACTCACGCGGGATCTGGTCACTTAACCAGTACTGCCCCGCGATAGAGACGAGCTCAGCGCCTAAATGTGTGCAAAAAATCTGGCATTGGGCATCCCCGGATGCACCTGCTAGCGCACGGCCTCGCATCATTCCATAGATATGAATATTGCCGTCGGCAATTAATTCAGCACCGGCACTGACACTGCTGATAACAATCAAATCGCAATTACGGGCATAAATCTGTTGGCCGGAACGGACAGGTGTGTTGATGATACGTGTCTTGGTCGGCGCGTTTTCCGGCGGGCTGATAACCGGCTCGGGTGCCATTTTCTGGCCTTTACCCTCACTCAATAACGGCAAACCTGCACGTGCTATCGCCCGTTTTTGACGCTCATCCTGACAACCACTGATGCCAACAATACGCAGACCTGCTGAAGTGACAGCCTGTTGGAGATCTTTCCAGTTAGCACCGTTTGGTAACGTTGCAACGTTAATCACAACAGGGGCGTTTTTCAGGAAAGCGGGGGCTTGATCCACCTTTTCCTGCAATGCCTGACGGATTACCTCCGGTCGTGAATCGTGTAAATGAACGACCGATAGGGTAAAACTACTGCCTTTTAACTCAATTGGCGATTGTGACATCTATCCTGACTCAGTTTCAGCTACGTTTAATCCCCAAAATACCACTCGGGGTACAATATTCTGATGTTCCCAAGCATGTTATAGGTAATATAAAGATAAATCTATCCGTATCAATATATTGAAATCTTAAGGCCATAATGTCTTCAATCTGACAAGAAATTACAGCATAACTTCCGCTTATTCGCTAGCCCTGACCTGCCTATATTTGGCGGTTATCACTCCCACCGTTAAATTGTGTATTTTTTCAACAAACAAACATGCTGATGGCGGGTTTGACGTCGCCCATAAAAGTGGCCATTTTTAATCAGAGATGGGTCATTTTTTTATCAGATGAAGTTGTTTTTTATAAAATAGAGTAATGACTCACCATTATTATCACTTTCAAGATGATGAAATAGAGATATTGAGTGTGGTTATTATCGACTTAGTGAAATACCTCACACTATTATTTCAGAGAAATCTCACCCAGTAATCTGTGTATCACCACATTGCCGCTGGCATGGATAATTAAAGCTGAGTGATAAATGGCACTAATCAGTGCTATTTTTAATGATTCTATGTTGAGAATGATAATCATTTTGTGATATTTTGCGGTTTCTGCATCAATCCATCTGAGGGACATCAACGATGAAAAGGAATTTCATCCCACTATCATTTATCTGTGTTATGGCTTTACCTGTTGCATTTACTGCATGGGCTGACTTTGGCTATCACGCCGAAATCCCAAAAGACAGTAAGGTTCCCACCGATTATCTTGAAAAACGTAAGGCGCTTGGATCGGTGGCGCCAAGTGCTGAGTCATGGCAAAAGCAATTGGATGAGGAGAAAGCGCGGATAGATGCCGAAGCGGCAAAACGGGAAAACGACAAGCAGGCTAAATGCCAACAGCAAGAACATTACCCACCTCGGCGCGCCGAAAATGATAAACGTCAATATGCGGTATCTGATCCCTGTGCTAGCAGCATAGGCATCAATATCTATTGATATCCCAGGCATCTGAGCCAGGCTAGCGTGTTATAATACTATGCTAACTATACCCGTCATACTTCAAGCTGCATGTGCGTTGGCCGCCTTCTTGTAATTCGAATTATTTAGGGTATATACAGTCTCATTATTGAATTCATCAAATAGAGTCCAGAACATGCTGTGTGCTATCTATAGAAGCCCGAAACGGGATCAAACCTACCTATATATTGAAAAGAAAGATGATTTTTCCAGGGTGCCGGCTGAATTACTTACCAGTTTTGGCAAGCCACAATTTGCGATGCTGCTTTCATTAAATGAACGCAAAACGTTGGCAACAGCGGATGTCGAGAAGGTAAAAAGTGCACTCATTGAGCAGGGTTTTTATCTGCAAGTCCCACCGCCACTCGAAAGTTTGTTGAAAATGCACTTGGGCGATACTAACGTATAACGTTGATTTTCATCAAAACTGCCTAGCGTGATGGCATCCATCACAACCCTCAGGTGGATGTCCATGTATCAGCCCCGGTTGATTTTATATTTCCAGCTTCCTCTCTGGTTGTTGTTTTACACAGGAATGCGTCGATGAAATTGTCAATGATTGCAGTTGCTCTGGTGACGCTCATCTCAGTGGGATGTGCCAATAAAAATGCTGCGGCCCCGATTGCGGCCCCAACACCAGCAACCGCGCCACAAACTATGCTGAATTCACCACCGGCTGCGGCCAAGAGCAGTACTAAAATGACATTATCTCAGCAAGGGCGCGATCCGGCGCAGTTTCCTGCTTATGTCGAACAATTAAAGGCCCAAGCTCGTGCAAAGGGGATCAGCGAGGCTACGCTTGATAAAGCGTTTGCCAATATTCATTTTGTTGACCGAGTCATCCAGTCAGACCGCAATCAGTTAGAAAAGAAAGTCACACTGGATGATTACCTGACCAGAGTTCTGACTGAGGCGAAAGTCGCGCAAGGTAAAGAGATTTATCAGCGCTATCAGCCTCAGTTATCACAAGTTACTGCGCGCTATGGTGTGCCTGAGCGTTACATCGTGGCGCTGTGGGGCATGGAAAGTGGGTTTGGCAAGTTTCAAGGTAAAGAGGATGTCATCTCTGCCTTATCAACCATGGCATTTGAAGGACGGCGTGAGGCATTCTTCACTAAAGAGCTGATAGCTGCATTGCAAATCATTCAGCAAGGCAAAGTTGATGACCCCGAGTTGAAAGGATCATGGGCTGGTGCGATGGGGCAGAGCCAATTTATGCCTAGCTCTTTCCTGACCTATGGCGCTGACGGGGATGGCGATGGGAAAGTTGATATTTGGAATAATATCGATGATGTCTTTGCTTCTACAGCTAACTATCTGTCTACTGAAGGTTGGAAACCGGGTGTTGATTGGGGCCAGGAAGCGACGCTGCCTGAAGGATTTGATATTAAGCTGGCGGGCTTAAAAGACAGCCAAGCCAAAAGCGTCGCCCAATGGCAGCAACTCGGGGTAATGGCGATACCCGGCGCTAACTTTGCCAACTCAGATCTACGGGCTTGGGTCATCGTACCTGATGATGTGCAAGGACGGGCGTTTCTGGTTTATGATAATTTTCGTACCATTATGCACTGGAACCGTTCTTACTATTTCGCTATCAGTATTGGTATGATGGCAGATAGCGTAAGTCAATAATGTCTGCGAACACCTAATCGTGGTATGGCTTGGTTGTGTCGCTGCGGCCAGAGCCAATCAAGATGTAAATTCAGACAGGATGTTAATTCAGGAGAGGCAGTATGTATCAACATAGAGACTGGCAAGGGGCTTTGCTGGATTTTCCAGTGAGTAAAGTGGTTTGCGTTGGCAGTAACTATGCCGAACATATTAAAGAGATGGGGAGTACTGTGTCAGCTGAACCGGTGCTGTTTATTAAACCTGAAACAGCGCTATGCGATATTCGCCAGCCGGTATCGATCCCGAAAGAGTTCGGTGAGGTACACCATGAAGTAGAATTGGCCGTTTTGATCGGTACTCCGTTAAAACAAGCCAGTGAAGACCGAGTGGCACGCGCAATCGCCGGTTACGGTGTAGCATTGGATTTGACACTGCGTGAGCTGCAATCTGGCTTGAAAAAGGCCGGTCAGCCGTGGGAGAAATCGAAAGCATTTGACGGTTCTTGCCCGATCTCCGGTTTTATACCGGTGGCGGAGTTTGGTGATGCGCAACAGGCTGACTTATCGCTTATCATTAACGATGAGGTCCGTCAGCAAGGCAACACGCGCGATATGATCACCCCCATTATTCCGCTAATCAGTTACATCAGCCGTTTCTTTACTTTGCGTGCTGGCGATATCATTCTGACGGGCACTCCACAGGGCGTCGGGCCGATGAAATCAGGCGATATGCTGAAAGTTATGCTAAATGGTAAAACGCTGAGTACCCGCATAATCTAAGAGCATCGCTGCCGCTTATGCCATTAGGCTGGGCGGCAACACTTGCATCTGACCGCCAAAGCGTCTATAACGACCCGCTCATTTATTCACACCGGATACCGATATGTCACAACTTCCTTTTTGGCAACAAAAAACACTCGCTGAAATGTCAGATAGTGAATGGGAATCACTGTGCGACGGATGCGGCCAATGTTGTTTGAATAAACTGATTGATGAGGACACGGATGAAATCTATTTCACCAATGTGGCCTGTGATCAGCTCAATCTCAAAACCTGCCAGTGCCGTAATTATGAGCGCCGCTTTGAATTAGAAGAAGACTGCATCAAGTTAACCCGAGAGAATTTGGTAACGTTTGAGTGGTTGCCACCCACCTGTGCTTATCGGATGGTGGGCGAGGGGCGTGGCCTGGCGAGTTGGCATCCACTGTTAGCCGGTTCAAAATCTGCGATGCACGGTGAGCGGATCTCGGTACGCCATATTGCCGTACGTGAGAGCGAGGTTATCGACTGGCAAGACCACATTTTGAATAAACCGCAGTGGGCCAGATAACCATTGATATATATGTAATTTATATTGAAGCCTGTCAGACAACAGATGCCTATTCAGACGCCAGATATGGCATACTAACGCCGAAATTTAACCAAGAAACTTAATAAAATGAAATATTCAACGTTGGCCGCTGTTATCATCGGCATATCTGCTACTTTAGGTAGCATTTCGCACCAGGTTCAGGCCGCTGGGGCCTCATTGATAAATCTTGATTGTAAATTGAAAGAAGGAGGCAGTCTGACCGCAGTGTTAGACGGCCCGAATCAGCAATTGACCATTGATAAATCAGTGTTCCAGTTTGTAAAAGTTAATCCAGAAGGTCAGGGCGAGGCGTTAATATTCCAAAATGCCAACAGCCAGGAACAAGTTATTGCTTCTCTCAATATTTCCGCGCTGCCAATCCGTTTGGCGGTGGTTGATGGTGAGCAGGCTAATCAGTACATTTGTACCCATACCACAGCTTAACTAGTTTATAATCGAATTAAAATGAGGCTGCCTTATGGTGGCCTTTTTTCGTTGTATGACCATTTATGGCTGTAAATTTGATTAAACCACTGGATGGATTAGTCCTTAGTCGACGCTGAAGTTACCCACAAAGTAGTAATGTGAGTCCTCCATCTGGAGAGTTAAATAGCTTGATTGATAACACCGCGATAGTTTCGGCTTCTGCAATTATTGAGAAGGGTGCGGTGATTGGTGCGAATGTACAGATTGGTCACTTTTGTTACATTGGTTCTCAAGTCACTATTGGTTCCGGCACGGTGCTTAAATCGCATATTGTAATTAATGGTATTACCGAGCTTGGATGTGACAATAATATTGGACAATTTTCCTCTATTGGAGAGGTTAATCAGGATCTTAAGTACCAGGGTGAGCCTACCCAGGTTATCATTGGCGACCGCAATTTGATTCAGCAAAATGTCACGATACACCGTGGCACGGTTCAAGGACAGGGTATAACACGTATCGGTAATGACAATAGTCTGATGAATCATGTGCATATTGGCCATGACTGCATTATCGGTAACCACTGCTTATTGGCATCGAATGTGGGATTAGCCGGACATGTAGAGGTCGATAATTTTGCCATTATCTGCGCGGCCAGTGCTGTGCACCAGTTTTGTGTTATTGGCACTCATGCCTTGGTCAATGAAAGTGCCTGCGTGGTGCAGGATATCCCCCCTTATGTGATTGCGGGCGGTAATCGCGCCGTACCGGTGGGTATCCGAGCAGCAGGAATGGGGGGCGACTGGTTGAATAGTGATGATTGCCAGGCGGTTCAAAACGCCTATCAGCTTATTTATCATACCGGTAAGTTGGTGGCGGATGTCAGTCAGGACATTGAGGTCTTGGCCAGAGAATGGCAAATACTTCAGCCTTATAAATCTTTTTTCTCTCGCTCAGCGCGTGGGATTATCCGTTAACTACGCATGGCTCGATTTCAGCACTAAGTCCATGAAAAATGGCACCACATCGGTGCCATTGATAGATAAAGAAGCAGTGAGGTTTTTTCTGCATTTTAGGCAGAAAGCGATCATTTACTGTTGCTATTGCCAATTTTGTGGTTGCTCCCGCACAAAAAATCTTATTAACCATTTGAAATTGTTGTCTAATTTTTTATTGGCACCACTCAATTGTGCATTGCCATATTCTTCTTGAAAAATCGTCTGACAGATAAATCAAATAGATAATCATTAGACCAATGATCAAATCAATCACGATTATTATCCGATCATTTTACCTTGATGGTTCGTTTCGATATATAAAAAACAAATAATATAACTG
>NZ_JAZGQE010000111.1:0-16170 GCF_048593885.1 Yersinia sp. 1252 StPb PI
GCGTCCGTAGCTCAGTTGGTTAGAGCACCACCTTGACATGGTGGGGGTCGATGGTTCGAGTCCATTCGGACGCACCAAATTTATTGCATGTAGCTTGCGTTAAATATTTTGTTAGTTCAGTCGCCAGGGTAGTAGTCGTTGCAGTTGGTAACACTGTAGCGTCAAGTCAGTCGGGTAATGTGCGTCCGTAGCTCAGTTGGTTAGAGCACCACCTTGACATGGTGGGGGTCGATGGTTCGAGTCCATTCGGACGCACCACTCTGGCAACAGGTTTATCATCTTTAGATGCGTTCTTAGCTCAGTTGGTTAGAGCACCACCTTGACATGGTGGGGGTCGATGGTTCGAGTCCATTAGAACGCACCACTCTGCATTTGCGGTTTACTCTCTGTTTTCTTAATCTTCCCAATACTCTTTTACCCCCCTATCTCCTGCAATATGTAACCGAGATAAAGCAATAAATATCAACCAATCGCCCTGCCACCTCCTGCTTGTTTTTCAACCCTGGATTGGCTAAAAATGTTAAAAATCACACCAGTTGCGCAACAAACTAAGAAATATTCGCAATACTTGCGCGACTAATTCCCCCTTTTTATAAAAAACGGCAATGAGTTTCTGTTTTCTATTTCATTTCCCGTTACTTACCGCTTATAATACGAACCGTCGTTTCAGTTGAATGGTTTCAGCATCTTGATCTGCCGATACGCTAAAAAAATACAACTCACATTTACGCCATCGTATACCGATCATGCGGTTAGCCTCGTGCTAAAGTTTTCCGCTCAACTTCCGCAACTGTCATCTATCCTTAGTAATGTTTTGCTTCTTTGTAACGTTTCGCTACACCAGACACTAATCAGATCCCACTCCGTTGATCTCATTAACGGAACTTTCGTTTTTAATCCATCACAACTTGTAGAAAAATCCTCATGAACATGAACGACAAAAAGACTAAAATTGTTTGTACTATCGGTCCCAAAACCGAATCTGAAGAAATGCTGACAAAACTGCTTGATGCCGGCATGAACGTTATGCGTTTGAACTTTTCTCATGGTGACTATGAAGAACATGGTCAACGTATCAAGAATATTCGTGCTGTCATGGCAAAAACCGGCCACAAAGCTGGCATCCTGCTGGACACCAAAGGCCCTGAAATCCGCACCATGAAACTGGAAGGCGGCAAAGATGCAGCCCTGGTTGCCGGTCAAACTTTCACCTTTACCACGGATCAAAGTGTTATCGGTAACGACAATATCGTTGCTGTGACTTATCCCGGTTTTGCTGCTGACCTGAAAATTGGTAATACCGTGCTGGTTGACGATGGTCTGATCGGCATGGAAGTGACTGAAGTCACTGAAAGCACCGTGGTATGTAAAGTACTGAACAACGGTGATCTGGGTGAAAACAAAGGCGTTAACCTGCCAGGCGTTTCTATCCAGCTACCTGCATTGGCTGAAAAAGATAAAGCTGACCTGATCTTTGGTTGTGAGCAAGGTGTGGACTTCGTTGCAGCCTCGTTTATCCGTAAACGTTCAGACGTGCTGGAAATTCGCGAACACCTGAAAGCGCACGGTGGCGAGCATATCCAAATCATCTCTAAAATCGAAAACCAGGAAGGTCTGAATAACTTCGACGAAATCCTGGAAGCATCTGACGGTATCATGGTTGCCCGTGGTGACCTGGGTGTTGAGATCCCGGTTGAAGAAGTTATCTTCGCGCAGAAGATGATGATTGAGAAATGTAACCGCGCTCGCAAAGTTGTTATCACTGCAACGCAAATGCTCGATTCAATGATCAAAAACCCACGCCCTACCCGTGCAGAAGCTGGCGACGTTGCTAACGCCATTCTGGACGGTACAGACGCCGTGATGCTGTCGGGTGAAAGCGCCAAGGGTAAGTACCCATTAGAGTCTGTCACCATCATGGCGACCATCTGTGAGCGTACAGACCGAATTATGCCTAGCCGCATTGATACGCTGAATGATAATCGTAAAATGCGTATCACCGAAGCCGTTTGCCGTGGCGCGGTAGAAACAGCAGAAAAGCTGGAAGCAAAACTGATTATCGTTGCCACTGGCGGCGGTAAATCAGCAAAATCAGTGCGTAAATACTTCCCTACCGCCACCATTCTGGCATTGACCACCAATGAAACCACCGCACGTCAGCTTATTCTGACTAAAGGCGTGGTGACTCAACTGGTCGATAAGATCGCTTCAACTGATGATTTCTACCGCATCGGTAAAGAAGCTGCTTTGGCCAGCGGTCTGGCACTGAAAGGCGAAGTTGTGGTTATGGTTTCTGGTGCTCTGGTGGCAAGTGGCACCACCAATACTGCTTCGGTGCACGTGTTATAATCCCAACACGTCCTCTCGGATGATAATTAAAAACGCCGCTTTCAATAGCGGCGTTTCCTTTTTTAAACCGTCCAAATAAACTTTCTGAAAAATCTGCTTTATCCCAACTGCGTTAAAGCCATTTTTTCAAATAAGACTTATCCCATAGAATCCGGCTGTTTTGCCTCGTTTTTTTAACTTTTTTTTAAAACAAGGTGCTTCTTTGAGCGAACGATCAAAATAAACCCCTCTAACACTAAAAATTTATTCTCTTTCGAAAAAACTTTGTGTAATACTTGTAACGCTACATGGAGATTAACTTAATCTAGAGGGTGTTAATAATGAATCGTACTAAACTTGTACTGGGCGCGGTAATCCTGGCTTCAACTATGCTGGCTGGTTGTTCAAGCAATGCTAAAATCGACCAACTGTCTTCTGACGTTCAAACTCTGAACGCTAAAGTTGACCAACTGAGCAACGACGTGAACGCAATCCGTTCTGACGTTCAAGCAGCTAAAGACGATGCAGCACGTGCTAACCAACGTCTGGACAACCAAGCTCACGCTTACAAGAAGTAATATTACTTCCTGAAAATGAAAAATGGCGCACATTGTGCGCCATTTTTTTTACCCCGCTAAAATGAATCCCTGACGTTACCTTCCTTGATATCGACCTTCCTTTGCTACTACTCGCCATATCATCCTGCGGTTGCTGCTACACGCTTTGCCACGACGGATAAGTTGCCATGGCAAAGGTGCATCTAAAACTTAATTAGCGGCGGAGTAGACCGGACCTGGCTGAACCAGCTTAGGTGCGGCTTCATCAGCCGGTTGCTGCTCTTCTGTCTGCGGTTGTGCCTGTTGCTCGCCCTGAGGCGCTACAGCGGCCGGAGCCTCTACAGGGGCAGTCTCACCTACCGTTACGATGACGGGCATACCAGCGCGGCGTACAATCGCATCCTGGACCACTTGAGCATCAGTCTGGCTGTCACTCATAAACTTCAGTAGGCTGCTGCTAATCGCAATTGGCATCGTTTGTGGGTCATCACTGTCTACACGGGACAACGGCTGATGAACTTCCACATAACGTTTACCATCAGGTTCTACGGAATATTTAACCGGTTCGTTGACTATCTGTACGCGAGTACCTTTAGGTACTGAGCTGAATAGTGCCTTGATATCATCAGGACGTAAACGGATACACCCGGAGCTGACACGCATACCGATACCAAAGTTGGCATTAGTACCGTGGATCAAGTACTCACCGCCGCCGGCTGACAGACGCATAGCAAACAGGCCCATTGGGTTTTCCGGCCCTGCTGGAACAACTGATGGCAAGGTAACGCCTTGTGCCAGGTAGTGCTTACGGATGTTCGCAGTCGGTGTCCAGGTCGGATTCGGGATCTTCTGGCTAACAGACGTCGTCATCGTCGGAGTATTACGCCCTAACTGGCCGATACCGATAGGATATACGATGACCTTGTTCTGGCCTTTAGGGTAGTAATAAAGACGCAGCTCAGCCAGGTTGATGACGATACCTTCACGTGGGGTATCAGGCAGCAACATCTGGGTCGGGATAGTTAATACTGAACCCGGTAACGGCAAATACGGGTCAGCACCTGGGTTGGCTTCGAGCATCCCCAGCAAACCGATTTTATAATCGGCAGCAATAGCCTCAAGCGGACGGCCATCGTTTGGAACGGTATAGGTAGTATTTTCACCAATCAGACGGCTATTGGCTGGCGGTAGAGGATACTCGGTCGCATTGGCAGCGGTGATACTTCCCGCCATACAAGTTGCGAATAACATACCAATCAAAGTTAATGCACGTTTCATGCTTAGTTCCTACATCACTTCTTCAAATTCGGTTTACACGGCTATACCCGATAGATTTCAAGTTGCAGGAAGGCGGCAAACAAATGAATCCCGCTGAGCTTACGCAAGTAAGTGATTCGGGGGGATGAGAGCAGCCAACACACCAGCAGTTTGAAAGATGACGGGTATATCTACGTTAATTCTAGCAGCCAATTATAAGGCCAACATATAGTAACAGCCATTATTATAAAGGCAATTTATATCTCTAGAAATCAAGGTGTTACAAAGTAATTTATTATGCTTTATCCAGCAAGAAAGCCGATTTAACCTGCTGAAATTCCACCATTTTAAGACTGTGACCCATGACGCAAAAATGGTCAGCCACCGAGGAATAAAGCACAAAATGTTGGCATGAATTAGTGAGCTTTTAAACTTGCCGCTTTAATGCGAATAGCCCGGATCATCGCTTCCAGACCTTGCGAACGCGATGGTGTCAGGTGCTGACTCAGGGCTAAGTCGGCAAAAAATGGCCGAACATCCAATTCGATTATCTGTTGTGGCGTTAAACCTTGATAAAGGATAAACACCACCGCGACCAACCCTTTAACGATAGCCGCATCACTGTCACCGGCAAAAACCACCTGGCCCTCATCAGAGATTGTCATGGCAATCCACACCTGGCTTTGGCAACCGGAAATAAGATTCTCCGGCTGGCGCTGTTGTTCCGTTAACGCTGCCAACTGCCCACCTAACTCGATCACATACAGATACTTTTCTTCCCAATTCAAACAACGGGAAAAGTTACGAATCAATTTATCTTTATCTGGCAAAACAGCCATAGCGTGCTTCCTGATACCCTTTGTACTTGATGTCGCAGGAGATTAAGACCCACTGCCCCGCCAAATTACACGAACGTGTAAGCTCATTGGCATTAATGAGTTTCATCCTACGGCATCAATAATGTGGTAATAGTTGATTTTAGTTACGGCGCTTATTAATAGCACTCAACCTAGTAATTTTTCAATGCGCTGTAGCCCTGCCACCAAGCGATCGACTTCCTCACGGGTATTATAAAGTGCTAATGAGGCACGACACATACTCGGGACCTGGTAGAACGCCATCAGAGGCATGGCACAATGATGACCAGTACGAATCGCGATACCGTATTGGTCAAGGAAACTGCCAACATCATACGCGTGGTGCACCCCTAAATTAAACGCGATAACCCCGGCACGGGCTTGCGGGCCATAAAGTGTCAGGCTGTTTACCTGACCCAGTTGTTTCAAGGCATACTGCATCAGCGACTGCTCATAGTGCTGGATCTGCGCAAGTCCAAGATCAGTAACATAACTGATAGCCGCACCCAGTCCCATAATGCCTGCGGTATTGGGTGAACCGGCCTCGAAACGCCACGGCGCATCAGCAAAAGTGGTACCTTGCGTCAGGCTAACGGTTTTGATCATCGAACCGCCCCCTTCCCATGGTGGCATGTGTTGTAGCAGTTCACTCTTGCCGTATAAAATACCAATGCCCGACGGTCCATAAAGTTTATGGCCGGAGAAGACATAAAAATCACAATCCAATGCCTGCACATCTATCGATTGATGCATGATAGCCTGCGCACCATCCACCAGCACCACCAGACCAGCAGCTTTAGCCTGAGCAACAATCTGCTGTATGGGATTCACGGTCCCCAATACGTTGGAAACCTGAGTAATCGCCAACAACCGGGTGGTGTCATCAATTAAGTCCGCCAATGCCGCTAACTCAAGTTCCCCGGTCGCCGTCAGCGGCCAGATACGAATTTCAACACCCAAGTCAGTTGCTAACATCTGCCACGGCACAATATTGGCGTGATGCTCCATCTCAGTGATGATGATGCTGTCACCGGCGCTCAGGAAATGACGGCCATAACTGTTAGCCACCAGGTTGATGGCCTCGGTGGTCCCTTTAACAAAAACAATCTCTTCAGCCGAGGCGGCATTAATAAAACCTGCAACCTGGCTGCGCACCGCTTCCATCTGTTGGGTCGCTTCGCTACTTAGGGTATGGATACCACGATGGACTGCGGCATAACCCTCACGATAAAAGTTAAGCTCCCTGTCGATGACCACTTGTGGCTTCTGTGCGCTGGCGGCGCTGTCCAGATAGGCCAGCGGCTGGCCGTTAACCTGACGGCTCAGCAGTGGAAAATCAGCTCTGACCTGTTCGATAGGGAAACTCATAGCGATTCTCCGGCTAAGCGCTCAGCAATCCGCGCCAGCACCACTTTGCGAATGGCGTCGCTGTGAATGGCTTCCGTCAATTCGGCGGCAAAGGCAAAAATAATCATCTGTTGCGCATCAGCCTGATTAATCCCGCGCGATTGCAGATAAAAAAGCTGTTCTGCATCAATGCGCCCAACCGTCGCACCATGACTGCATTTCACATCATCGGCATAAATTTCTAACTGTGGCTTGGTATCAACTTCAGCCAATTTACTCAACAGTAAATTATTGTTGGTCATCTGGCCGTCAGTTTTTAATGCATGTTGAGCCACTTTAATCATGCCGTTAAAGATAGCTTTACCCCGTTCACGCACAATGGTTTTGTGTAACTGGCGGCTTTCACAATAACCCTTGTTGTGCTCCAGATAGCTGCGGGTATCGCAGATTTCGCGCCCTATCGGGAGCAGCAAGCTATTAATAGATAACGTGGCACCTTCACCGTTCAGCTGGGCGCTGGTATTATGACGGGTCAACCCGGCACCCAGCAGGAAACTATAACTACGCGCCCGCGCATCACGACTTAATACCAGATCATTATGGGCAAAGTGATAGCTGTGAGGGGTTTCAAATGCCAATTTACAATGGCGCAGTTCAGCGTTATCACCTACCGCAATGGTAAGCCGTGCGCCGGTAAAGTGAGGGTGCTCACTCAGACTAACGAAATGTTCAATCACTTCAGCCTGTGCATTAGCTTCAATCACCAGATGGTGTCGGTAGTGACTGGTATTCACCACGTCAGAATCATTGCCTGAGCTGATATGCAGCAGATAAAGCGGCTTCTCACTGTGTTTCCCCACCGGCAATCGGATATGCAGACTTTCCTGCGCCAGACTTTCCGTCAGATGCAAAAACACCTCAGATTGGATCGCCGGAGGAAACTGCGTATTTCCACTCAGGTTGGTCAGTTGATAAGGGCCACACTCAATATCACTGAGTTCAGGTGCATATCGGCCATCAATAAAGACTAAACGATGAGCATCTTGCACCAACGACAGTTCATCGCGTTGGCTAGCCGTCACCTGCGCAGGGCTGGCGAAACTGAAATTATTGACCAGCAAACGTTCCAGTGGCGTGTATTTCCAGTCTTCATGTTTAAAGCTCGGGAAGCCCAACTGCAACACCTGTTGCCAGTGCGCACTAGCCTGTGTTGAATGGCCACTCTGGCGCTGATTAAACAGTTGACCGAAGTGCTTGAGCGCATCAGCACGCTGTTTTTGTTGCAGATGCTGCTGTTCCAGCATTTTACTGTTGGTCGGTAAGCCAGCCATAGCCTTGCTCCTCCAACTGTTTTACCAATGTGAAATCACCTGACTTAATGATCCGCCCCTGATACAGCACATGCACAAAGTCGGGTTTTACATAATCAAGGATACGCTGATAGTGAGTCACAATAATAAATGCACGGTTTTCGTTACGTAGCGAGTTAACCCCGTTAGCGACAATTTTCAGCGCATCAATATCCAGCCCAGAGTCGGTTTCATCCAGAATACATAACGAGGGTTCCAGTGCCGCCATTTGCAGAATATCGTTACGTTTCTTTTCGCCGCCGGAGAAGCCCACATTAACCGAACGGGTCAACAAATCAGCCGGCATCTTCAGTAACTCAATTTTTTCTTCAATAAAATCAGCGAAATCAAAGCGGTCCAATGGCTCTTGCTGGCGATATTTACGCACCGCATTGACGGCAGTTTGCAAGAAGAAATGGTTACTGACACCCGGAATTTCCACCGGGTACTGAAAAGCCAAAAATACGCCTTCACCCGCGCGATCCTCTGGGTCCAACTCCAGCAGGTCTTTCCCTTTAAAGGTTATATGCCCCTCGGTCACCTCATACTCTTCACGCCCCGCCAACGCGGCAGATAATGTACTTTTCCCTGAGCCGTTTGGCCCCATGATGGCGTGCACTTCACCGGGTTTGATCTCCAGATCCAAACCTTTGAGGATTTCATTACCTTCAACACTGACTTTTAAATTCTTAATGCTTAACATAGGGTTCCTTGGTGCGCCAGAGCGCAAAACTCTGCGAATGCGTGTTTCAACTCACACTTAACCGACACTGTGTTCCAGACTGATGGCTAACAGTTTCTGTGCTTCGACGGCAAACTCCAGTGGCAGTTCGGAGAACACATCTTTACAGAATCCGTTAACAATCATTGAGATGGCATCATCTTCACTGATGCCACGCTGCAAGCAATAAAACAGTTGGTCATCGCCAATTTTTGATGTTGTCGCTTCGTGTTCCAATTGGGCTGAGTTATTGCGCACTTCCACATACGGGAAGGTATGCGCACCGGAGTCCGGCCCAATCAACATCGAATCACATTGCGTGAAGTTACGTGCGTTATCCGCACCGGGCAGGATTTTCACCAAACCACGGTAGGTGTTCTGGCTATGCCCAGCAGAGATCCCTTTGGCAATAATTGTTGATTTGGTGTTTTTGCCAATATGAATCATCTTGGTACCGGTATCGGCTTGCTGGTGGCCATTCGTTAGTGCCACCGAGAAGAACTCACCGATTGAGTTATCACCCTGTAAAATAACGCTTGGATATTTCCAGGTAATAGCGGAGCCAGTCTCAGATTGAGTCCATGACATTTTTGAACCCGCACCTTCACACAGCGCACGTTTGGTCACGAAGTTAAGAATACCGCCAGTGCTATCAGCACCGGCGAACCAGTTCTGCACCGTTGAGTATTTCACTTCAGCATTTTTGTGCAAAATGACTTCAACGACCGCAGCGTGTAGCTGGTAGCTGTCTCGCACTGGCGCTGAGCACCCTTCGATATAACTGACATAACTGTCTTCGTCAGCAATCAGAATGGTGCGTTCAAACTGCCCTGTTTTAGCCGCATTAATACGGAAATAGGTGGATAGCTCCATCGGACAGCGCACACCTTTTGGCACATAAACAAAAGTGCCATCAGAGGCCACCGCCGCATTTAACGCGGCAAAAAAGTTATCTTTAGCCGGTACCACCGACCCCAGATATTTACGTACCAAATCCGGGTATTCCTGAATGGCTTCGCTAAATGAGCAGAAAATAATCCCTTGTTCGGCTAATTTCCCACGATAGGTAGTCGCAACCGAAACCGAGTCAAAAATAGCGTCTACTGCTACCTCGGCCCCTTCGCGTACCGGAACCCCTAGCTGGGCAAAGGCAGATTCGACCTCTGCGGTGAGGTACTCATTCATCGCCTGTTCAGACAGATCACGTGGTGCCGCACTGTCCGCAGACGATTGCTGCACTGCACCGGGTTGCAAATCACAACTGTCATCACAACTGCCACAGGATGGGGCGGAGTAATAACTGTAATCCTGATAATCCAGACTTTTATAATTGGCTTTCAGCCAGTGAGGCTCTTCCATTTCGAGCCAACTACGATAAGCACCAAGACGAAACTCCAGCATCCATTCAGGCTCATTACGTTTCGCTGAGATGGCGCGAATGACATCTTCACTAAGGCCTTTCGCTAACTGATCAGTCGCAAGCTGGGTAAAAAAGCCTTCTTTGTAACGACCATCGCTGACCCAAGCCTGCACATCATCTGGAACCTCTACATTGCTTCGTGTCATTTCGTTTACATCGCTCAAACGCCAAAACTCTCGCCACACCCGCAGGAATGCTGAGCTTTAGGATTATTAAATTTAAAAATCTGGTTTAGCCCTTCGCGGACATAATCCACCTCGGTGCCATCGATAAACGGCATCGCTTTTAACGGTACGTAGAGTTTGGCACTGCCCTGTTCGAAAACCAGAGCGTCGCTGGCGGGCTCTTTAGCCATATCCATTACATAAGCAAACCCCGCACAACCGGATTGTTTCACGCCAAGCTGCAACCCTTTAATTTGCGGATCTTGCTGCATGAGCCGTGTAATTTGTGCGGCAGCGCTCTCTGTTATCGTTACACCCTGCCAGACATTCTCGTCGAGTGAAAATGTCCCGACTGATTCCTGTTGCATATGCCCTACCTTATATTTCGCAATCACCCATTAGGTTGATCTTTTCAGGTTAACAATTTGCTGGCTGATTATTGAAGAATCAACACAGATTATTCACAATGGTAGTGATAATAATTATCACTTCAACCGTTTGTTTTGCAGGGATATTAAGAAAAGTGCCGTTTGAACCTCGAATGAGGCGGCAACGAGTAAGCATGCTGCGATGGCCGAAGAGGTCTGGAGGAAAAAATGCACTTTTATCACCCTGAAATAAATGAATAAATTCCCCGGTGACGCTAGAACCCCTTACTATATCAAGGGCTAATCGCAGTCAGCCGCTGAGTATTTAAAACATTCATAAAAAATACCTATTTCTGTTTTAACTTTAGCTGAAAACCCCCACAGGGGAAACCTATCATAGAGATTCGCCGCATTTATCGGATAAATGAAACAGTCTGAAGGGAGCAGCAGCAAGTGCCATGAGCTGTTGAAGTCACTCAGAGCCGTTGGCTGGCCCTGAGTAGTCTAATCACGTGTAATTTGGCGGGGAATGACCTTATCGGGACAACACGGCGACGGTTAAACGCGAGGTACAACACAGATGGTCTTCTTCATCAAAAACCTCAATCTGCCACACCTGATGGCTGCGGCCGATATGAATGGCCCGACAGCAACCCCGTACTTTCCCGGAACGTACTGCTTTCAGGTGGTTAGCATTAATCTCCAACCCCACGACTTGCTGGCCTTCGGTGGTACACAGATATCCGGCCATCGAACCGAGCGACTCCGCCAGCACCACCGACGCACCACCATGAAGCAAACCGAAAGGTTGAGTCGTCCGCTGGTCTACTGGCATCGTGGCTTCTATTTCGTTATCAGAGAGGCGGGTAAACTCAATGCCCAAATGCCCAACCATACAGCCCTGGCATTGCTGGTTTAACTGTTCCAGCGTTGCGGTGCGTTTCCACAGCATCTTTTCCCCTTGGTTGTTGAAATTACAGCAGTAATAGCTGTTCTGATTACTCAGCCCATCCTTGGGCTTTGCCTCTGCGAGGCGGCGGCAAGTAGCACCAAGTAAATAGCATACTCAGCTCGCAGGTTAAACCAGCTCAAGCAAAGCTTGTAACGGATGTCTCAGTCCATTGCCTTCAATACGTTTAACCTGACTCCGGCAAGAGTAACCTGTGGCTAAACAACGTTTACCCGGTAACTTTTGTAACGCCTGTTGCCAGGATAACGCGTAAATACCCAACGAGTTATCGATGTTCTTCGCTTCATGACCATAAGTTCCGGCCATGCCACAACACCCGACACTGATGTTTTCCAGTTTGGCACCATAACGGGAGAATATTGCTGCCCAGTGCTGGCTGCTGGCAGGTAGTGCCGTGGTTTCGGTGCAATGTCCAAACAGGTACCAGGATTCGCCACTCATCTGCTGCTCTGGCAGGTCAGCCAGGGCCACTTGTAGCCATTCGTGCACCAATTGCACCGCAAAGTCACCGCGCGTATCACCAAGAATCTCTTTATATTCATCGCGATAACAAAGAACCAGCGCCGGATCAACCCCAACCATCGGCATCCCCAGTAACGAAATGCGATTAAGAAAATCTGCCGTCTTACGCGCCGTTTTAGCAAAACGTTGCAGGAAACCTTTAATGTGCTGCGCTTTACCGTTGGGTGAGAATGGCAACAGCACGGGATTGAAGCCCAGTTTTTCGACCAAGCGAACAAAATCCGCCACCACCTGAGCGTCGTAGTAACTGGTGAAGGGATCCTGCACGATCAGCACATGCTGGCGGCGCTCTGACTCAGACAGTTTCTCCAACTGCTCCAGGGTCATAGTACTGGCATAATGGCCGGATAATGATTGCTTCAACGTTGGGCTAGAAAGCATCGGTAAGTCCACCATACCAATACTCTTCCGGCTTAGCTCCCTGACCCACGGTTGTTTGAGGAAAAAGTTAAACACTTTTGGGGTTTTGGCCATTAACGGCGCATAACTCTCTACTCCAGCCACCACATAGTCACGCAGTGGGCGGTGATAACGGGTGTGATACAACTGTAGGAAGCGGGAACGGAAGCCCGGTACATCAATTTTTATCGGGCACTGCGTCGAGCAAGCTTTGCATGCCAGACAACCTGACATCGCCTCTTTGACTTCATGTGAGAAATCATAATCCCCCTGACTGGCAGCCCAGGTATTACGGGTTTTCTCAATCAAACTACGCAGGCTGGGGCGTTTGGTCGCCAGCCCTTTCTCTAGTGCAATGGGGTCAACCCCTTGCTCAGATAACAGCCGTAACCATTCTCGCACCAGCGTTGCCCGGCCTTTTGGTGAATGAATACGGTCACCGGTAATCTTCATCGACGGGCACATCGGGCTACGTGCATCAAAGTTAAAGCACAGACCGTTACCATTACATTCCATCGCACCACGGAATGAGGTTCTTACTGCTAACGGAATACGCCGGTCCAAGGTACCGCGTTTATCTGAGGTATCCACTTTCATCATTGGCGCATCACTGCCCAACGGTGAGCATATTTTCCCCGGATTTAAGCGATTATCAGGATCGAAAACGGATTTAATGCGCCGCAACTCGTGGTAAAGCACTTCACCAAAGAAGTCAGGGCTGTATTCTGCACGGAACCCCTTACCGTGCTCGCCCCATAGCAAGCCGCCATAGCGCGCCGTCAGTTGCACCACTTGGTCAGATATCTGTTTCATCAGCATTTCTTGCTGTGGATCGCACATATCCAGCGCTGGGCGTACATGTAATACCCCCGCATCCACGTGGCCAAACATGCCGTAGCTCAAATTGTGGCTATCAAGCAGTTGGCGGAACTCGACAATATAATCGGCCAAATGTTGTGGTGGCACACAGGTATCTTCCGCAAACGGAATGGGCTTAGCCTGGCCTTTACTGTTGCCTAACAAGCCAACCGCTTTTTTGCGCATACCATAGATGCGCTCAATACCCGCTAACTCACTGCAAATCTGGTAACCAATAACGCCGCCTTGCTGAGCAGACATCAGGTCATCCAAGCGCTGACAAAGTGCCTCCATTTGACTATCGATCAGTGCCTTATCATCACCGGCAAACTCAACGATATTCAACCCCAGCATCTCTTTATCAGGGATATCGGTAATCAGCTCTTTTACTGAGTGCCAGACAATATCTTCTTTGGCCAGATTAAGAACTTTAGAGTCCACGGTTTCCACTGACAGCGCTTTGGCTTCCACCATAAACGGGGCATTACGCAGAGCGGAATCGAAGGAGTCATACTTTACATTCACCAGACGGCGAACTTTAGGCAGCGGCGTTATATCCAGTGTCGCTTCAGTAATGAAGGCCAGAGTGCCTTCTGCACCGGTTAAAATTCTTGTCAGGTCAAAGGTTTGCAGGTCATCGCTGAAAACATGACGTAAATCATACCCGGTCAGGAAACGGTTTAATTGCGGGAATTTCTCCAGAATCAGCGCGCGCTGCTCACGGCAGTGATGCAGCACCGTATGATAAATACGGCCGGTTACAGAGTCCTCCTGCGCAATCGTTTGTGCCAATGCCGTCGGCATGGCGCGGGTATCGAGCAGGGTTCCACCCAGCAATATGGCACGTAGCCCCAACACATGGTCGGACGTTTTGCCATACACTAGCGACCCCTGACCGGAAGCATCGGTATTGATCATTCCACCCAACGTAGCGCGGTTACTGGTCGATAACTCGGGCGAAAAGAAGTAGCCGAATGGCCGCAGATATTGATTGAGCTGATCTTTAATCACCCCCGCTTCAACCCGCACCCAACCCTGTTCGGGATTAATCTCCAGAATACGGTTCATATGGCGCGACATATCCACCACAATGCCACTGTTCAGTGCCTGGCCATTGGTGCCAGTCCCGCCGCCGCGCGGCGTAAATACCAGGGATTTAAAACTCTCCAGGCCAGCCAGACGGCCAATCAAGGCAACATCCGCAGTCGAACGAGGAAAAACCACGGCGTCGGGTAGCAGTTGGTAAATGCTGTTGTCCGTTGCCATGGTCAGGCGGTCGGCATAATTAGTGGCGGTATCGCCGGTGAATCCGTTTTGCTTCAAAGCATCCAAAAAATCCAGCACCAACTGGATGACACCCGGTGCCTGAGAAATCTGTGGGATCATTAGTGTGACCCTATCTAATAGGTATGTTTGTGGTTCCGCCAAGAGATTATCTGCTAGCAATCCTCTTTGTCGAATAATTTATGTCAATTCAGAATGATGAGAAAGTGATGCGTATCTGCCGAGGATAAATGCGGCAATAAATCATTAAGTATCAAAATTATATATTGTATAAATAATAGTCGCACCACGCCGAAAGAACATTGTTTCAGCACCTTGGTTGCGGTCGGTGTTTTGTTATGTCCAAGCTAATGCTATTTTTTAACAAATCACAGCAGTAAAATCCGGCGTTGTCTGTTAAAACATTAAAAAATACACCATGATTAGTACAGATGCTTAATTAGTTCAAAATCTAATGAGTGCCTAAAAAACAGTGCGATGGCCACCTTGCCATGACTTTCGATGTGAGAACCCATTGATGAATTACCCGCAGCAGCGCCGTTTCGATTTACCTAAACTGATGTTTGGGGTGATATTCATTATGATAATGATTATCGCCAGTTTCTGGGTGGTACAGCCTTTTATTATGGGTTTTGCCTGGGCGGGCATGGTAGTCATTGCGACCTGGCCACTGCTGATTAGGTTGCAAAGGCTACTTTGGGGTAAGCGCTGGCTGGCTGCTATTGTCATGACTCTGCTGCTGGTGTTGCTGTTTGTCATCCCGATAGCCCTACTGGTCAGCAGCCTGGTGGAAAACAGCGGCCCGCTTATCCAGTGGGCATCCAGCCCGTCTAATGTGCGCATGCCGGATATGACCTGGTTGCAATCGATCCCAATGGTGGGGAACAAACTCTATAGTAGTTGGCATACATTGGTTGCCGGTGGTGGCAATGCGATGATCGCCAAAGTTCAACCCTATATTGGTGCGGCCGCGACCTGGCTGGTAGCTCAAGCCGCCCATGTCGGTTATTTTTTGATTCATCTGGCGCTGATGGTGCTATTCAGTGTTTTACTCTATTTCCATGGTGAGCAAGTCGGGCTGGGTATCCGCCATTTTGCGGTGCGCGCTGCCGATAAACGTGGCGATGCCGTCGTGGTGCTGGCCGCTAAAGCTATCCGGGCCGTCGCATTGGGGGTCGTGGTCACCGCACTGGTACAGGCAGTGCTGGGTGGGATTGGGCTGGCGATTGCGGGCATTCAATACGCCACACTGTTTACCGTATTAATGTTTATCTGCTGCGTAGCTCAACTTGGGCCACTGTTGATACTGGTCCCGGCGATTATCTGGTTGTATTGGACCGGTGATACCACCTGGGGTACGGCACTGCTGGTTTGGAGCTGTATCGTTGGTACTATGGATAACGTTTTGCGCCCCTACCTTATCCGTATGGAAGCCGATATGCCGATGATTCTCATCCTGTCCGGGGTGATTGGTGGCTTGTTGTCATTCGGCATGATTGGCTTGTTTATTGGGCCAGTGGTGTTAGCCATCTCCTATCGCCTGACTTCTGCCTGGGTCAATGAAGCACCGGAGCCTGAAGAGAGTATGAAGGAAGTTGCCAAGCATTTAGAAGAGCTTTAGCACTTACCGGGGTTTGGTAGTTATGCTGCCGAACCCCTATTATCCAGCGACATTCGCTATTAACAATTAAGAACAACCGTTTTAATTCCTCTATTTCTATTCTCAACCTGTATTTCATTAGTTATTAAATAGAATGATTATTAATAAC
>NZ_JAZGQE010000112.1:0-16020 GCF_048593885.1 Yersinia sp. 1252 StPb PI
CTACATTAATCTATCATTATGCCAACGCTTTTCTCAAATCTAATTTCACAAGTTAATAAATCGTTAACTTACAGTTGATTAGCTACAGATAAAACAAAAACAAACCCATTAAAACAAAGAGTTAAATCTATTTATCTGAGACCAAAGCCTAATACCCTCAAGCCGCGCAAAAACCCGTTCTTGCTATATGTTTGTTACCATCGCGATATAAATTGCAAGTTAAATTTTTAGATTAGCCTGGTTTATTAAATGCTACAGCTTACTTAATATTTCAACGCATTATGGATAATAACCCTATGATTAAGGCGTATTACACTTTGTCTGAATAGGGTAGAATGCGGCACAAATATTATCCCCCTGACGGCTGAGTGTATCGATGCCCGCAAGTATTGACTTGCCAGCGCGATAACTGCGTTTAAGAACTCTGTTAAGCATTCGACATATGGTTGTAATTTCATGAAATTCAGGCCAGCAGCATCGACCCAGAACCAAGGGTTGCAAATAGCCAGTTCCCCTTTTACGCACAATCAACGTAGTACCCGTAGCATCATGCTGCTGGTGATTCTGGCCTGCATTCCGGGCATTATTGCTCAGACCTACTTCTTTGGTTATGGCAACCTGATTCAGGTAGCACTGGCAATGGTTACCGCCATGCTAGCCGAAGGGGCCGTTTTGCAGTTACGCAAACAGCCCGTATTGATGCGGTTACAAGATAACTCCGCCCTGCTCACCGGCCTGCTTCTGGGGATAAGCCTGCCCCCATTGGCCCCTTGGTGGATGATTGTGTTGGGTACGCTGTTTGCTATCGTCATTGCTAAACAACTGTATGGTGGCTTGGGACAAAATCCGTTCAACCCGGCCATGGTGGGTTATGTTGTTCTGCTTATTTCATTCCCGGTACAAATGACCAGTTGGTTACCACCGCTGCCATTACAAGCTACACCGGTGGGGTTTTATGACTCTCTTTTAACTATCTTTACCGGATATACCCACAGTGGCGCTGATATTCATCAACTCCAGATGAGTTATGACGGTGTCAGTCAGGCCACACCGCTTGATAGCTTTAAAACCGCCCTACGCTCACAACCCGTGGCAAAAATTCTGCAACAGCCCATTTTTGCCGCAACGCTGGCGGGGGTCGGCTGGCAATGGATCAATCTCGGTTTTCTGGCGGGCGGCTTATTGCTGCTGTGGCGTAAAGCGATTCATTGGCACATTCCGGTCAGTTTCTTGTTGGCGCTGGCTGGCTGTGCCGCAATCAGTTGGATTGTTGCCCCGCAAAGTTTTGCCCCGCCGATGTTGCACCTGTTTTCCGGTGCCACCATGTTGGGGGCGTTCTTTATTGCCACCGATCCGGTCAGTGCCTCCACCACGCCCCGTGGCCGCCTGATTTTCGGTGCATTAATCGGTATTCTGGTGTGGTTAATTCGGGTGTATGGTGGCTATCCTGACGGGGTTGCCTTTGCCGTACTGCTGGCCAATATTACTGTTCCACTGATTGACCACTATACCCAGCCTCGGGTTTATGGTCACAACCGTGCCGGTAAATAAGGAGCCGTTATGCTAAAAACCATGAAGCGTCACGGCATTACTTTGGCGCTGTTTGCCGCCGGTGCTACCGGATTGACGGCGGTGGTTAACTCACTGACAGAGTCAACCATCGCCCATCAGGCCGCTTTGCAACAAAAAGCGTTGCTGGATCAGGTTGTTCCGGCTGAAAATTATGACAACGATATGCAAGCTGAATGTTACGTTGTCACTGATGCCGCGTTGGGTAACCTGTCACCTCATCGCTTGTATCTGGCCCGGTTGGCGAATAAACCCGTGGCTGCCGCGATTGAAACCACCGCTCCCGATGGTTATTCCGGTGCTATCCAACTGTTAGTCGGTGCAGATTTCCACGGTAATGTGCTGGGCAGTCGGGTGATAGAACATCACGAAACCCCCGGTCTCGGTGATAAAATTGATATTAGAATCTCTGACTGGATTAGCTATTTCAGTGGCCAACATGTAGCAAGTGAACAAGACAAACGCTGGGCCGTAAAAAAAGATGGCGGTACCTTTGATCAATTTACCGGCGCCACCATTACCCCAAGAGCGGTGGTGCGGGCGGTGAAAAGCACCACGCTGTATTTGGAAACCTTGCCAGCAAGGCTTGATAGCCTGCCAGTCTGTGGAGAACGGCAATGAGTGAAGCAAAAAATCTGTTAGCGCAGGGGTTATGGAAGAATAACTCAGCGCTAGTGCAGCTACTGGGGCTATGTCCGTTGTTGGCGGTCTCCTCTACCGCCACCAATGCCCTCGGTTTGGGATTAGCTACCACGCTGGTATTGGTATGTACCAATACCGCGGTATCGGCTTTGCGCCGCTGGGTGCCAAATGAAATTCGTATTCCAATCTATGTGATGATCATTGCTTCCGTGGTCAGTACCGTGCAAATGCTGATTAACGCTTATGCCTTTGGGTTATATCAATCCCTCGGGATATTTATTCCATTGATTGTGACTAACTGCATTGTGATTGGCCGGGCGGAAGCTTACGCGGCCAAGAACCCGGTGGGGTTATCGGCACTCGATGGCCTGGCTATGGGGCTAGGGGCAACCAGCGCGTTATTTGTTCTGGGATCACTGCGTGAAATCCTGGGTAACGGTACGTTGTTTGATGGCGCAGATATGCTGTTAGGCAACTGGGCAAAAGTGCTGCGTATCGAAATTCTGCATCTGGATAGCCCTTTCCTGCTGGCAATGCTGCCACCAGGTGCCTTTATTGGTTTGGGATTACTGCTGGCCGGTAAATATGTCATTGACGAAAAAATAAAAGCGCGCAAAGCACAAGTAGTAGCAACTGCGCCGCAACTTCAGGATGGAGATGCCGGGAAAGCCTTATGAATAAAGAAAAACGTGTCGCGATTCTGACCCGTCTGCGGGACAACAATCCACATCCAACCACTGAACTGGTCTACACCTCACCTTTTGAACTGCTTATTTCGGTGTTGCTCTCGGCACAAGCCACCGATGTCAGCGTCAATAAAGCCACTGCCAAACTTTATCCGGTGGCTAATACCCCGCAAGCCCTGCTTGACCTGGGTGTGGATGGCCTGAAGGCATACATCAAGACCATCGGCCTGTTTAATACCAAAGCTGAAAATGTGATTAAAACCTGCCGTATTTTGCTGGAAAAACATAATGGCGAGGTGCCTGAAGACAGAGCAGCACTCGAAGCGCTGCCCGGTGTGGGGCGTAAAACGGCCAATGTGGTGTTGAACACCGCCTTTGGTTGGCCCACCATCGCGGTAGATACCCATATATTCCGTGTCTGTAATCGCACTGGCTTTGCTCCCGGTAGCAATGTAGATCAGGTTGAAGCCAAGCTACTCAAGGTGGTTCCGGCTGAATTTAAGCTTGATTGCCACCACTGGTTGATCCTGCATGGTCGCTATACCTGTATTGCCCGTAAACCGCGCTGTGGTTCGTGCATTATTGAAGACTTGTGTGAGTTTAAAGAGAAGGTCTACCCCGAGCATTAATCCACTGACCACGCTCAGTAAATACCTGTGGCGGTGAGCACCGGCCGACGATAAGAATGCTGGTACATCGCGCGGCCACTCTATGCAGTGAGCGCGATACACTTCTGGCGCGTCTCACCGCATGTTATCAACCACGATAAATCCCCTCTATGCCGCGATTGCGGTATTCGATTAGACGTCATACCGCCGCGCCACTAAACTTGTGACAAAACAGACTCAAACAGTTAATGATTTTGTTACCTGCTTGAAACAAAAAAGACACCTGCGGCGTATCATTATGAAATTTAAATCAGCAATAAAACCCTATACCGGCGCGGCTGGCGGCTGGGGTTCTCTCGAAGCAACCACCCGCTTTGTCCTGGACAGCAAGCAAGCGTTGAAAAATATTCGCAATTTGTTGCGGGTCAATCAGGTAAAAGGTTTTGACTGCCCCGGTTGTGCCTGGGGCGACGATAATCACAGCACCTTCAGTTTTTGCGAAAATGGCGCTAAAGCGGTCAGTTGGGAAGCGACCCGCAAAGCGGTGGAACCCCAATTCTTTGCCGAACACAGTCTGACCACATTGCGCCAGCAGAGTGACTACTTCCTTGAGTACCAGGGGCGGCTCACCCATCCGATGCGTTATAACCCACAAACTGACCGCTACCAACCCATCAGTTGGGAAGATGCTTTGGCGTTGATCGCTCAGCATATTAATGGATTGGATAACCCCGATCAGTTGGAGCTATATACCTCCGGGCGTGCCAGCAATGAAGCCTCTTACCTTTATCAATTATTTGGCCGCATGTTGGGGACCAATAACTTCCCGGACTGCTCAAACATGTGCCATGAAGCCAGTGGTACCGGATTAAAGCAGAGTATCGGCGTTGGTAAAGGTACCATTCAGATGCAGGACTTCGAACTGGCCGATGCTATTTTTGTTTTTGGACAAAACCCGGGGACTAACCACCCCCGCATGCTACACAGCCTCCGTCATGCCAAAGATCGCGGTGCACGTATTGTTAGCTTCAATACCTTGCGTGAACGCGGTTTGGAGCGTTTCGCCGATCCGCAAAATCCTCTTGAAATGCTGACACCAAAATCCTCCCCTATTAGTTCTGCTTATTTTCAACCTAATTTAGGTGGTGATATGGCGGCGGTGCGCGGCATGGTAAAAGCCTTATTGGAAACCCATCGCCATCAATTGGCGCAAGGGGAATCAGGTTTGTTTGATCAAGCCTTTATTGCGGTACATACACAAGGTATAGCCGCGTATCTGGCGGCCGTTGATAACACCTGTTGGGCGCAGATCACCCAACAGTCGGGCCTGAGTGAAGAGCAAATTCGCTATGCCGCTGATATTTATCAACATGCCGAGCGCGTTATCATCACCTGGGCGATGGGGATCACTCAGCATAAACATTCAGTGATAACGGTGCGGGAACTGGCTAATCTCCAACTGTTGTTTGGTCAGTTAGGCAAGCCCGGCGCGGGGTTATGTCCGGTACGTGGTCACAGTAACGTGCAAGGTAATCGCACGATGGGCATTGATGAAAAACCCGCAAAAGCCATGCTGGATCGTTTGGCCGACCATTTTGGTTTCACCCCACCACAAAGTGCGGGTCATAACACCGTGGAAGCTCTCGAAGCGATGTTGCGCGGTGAAGTAAAAGTGCTGATTGCCCTTGGCGGGAATTTGGCGGCGGCGGCACCGGATACTGAGCGCACCGCACAAGCATTACGCAGTTGCGAGTTGACCGTTCATATCAGTACCAAGCTAAATCGTAGTCACCTGATTACCGGCACTGATGCCTTGATTTTGCCGACACTGGGCCGCACCGAGCGCGATATGCAAGCCAGTGGTTCACAATTCATTACGGTAGAAGATTCTTTCAGTATGGTGCACGCATCTGAAGGGGTCGGGAAGCCGCTGGCGGATACCCAGCACGCCGAAACCGCCATTGTTTGTGGCATCGCCAATGCGGTTTTCGCTAACAAAAAGGTTAATGGTGCAAAGTTGGACTGGCTGGCATTAGCCGCTGACTACAATCTGATCCGTGACCATATTGCCGCCACCGTACCGGGCTTTGATAATTTCAACACGCGTTGTGATCAACCCGGTGGTTTCTATCTGGGTAGCGCCGCCGCTGAAATGCGTTTTGCTACCCCAAGTGGTAAAGCTGAATTTTGCGCCGCACCCCTACCAGAGAGTCTATTCCCGCCGATTGCAGGGGGGGCGGCCCCGTTTGTGTTACAAACATTGCGCTCTCATGATCAATATAACACCACCATTTATGGTCTCGACGATCGCTACCGGGGTGTCTATGGTCAGCGAGAAGTTTTGTTCATTAATCCACAAGATTTGGCCGCGTTGGCTTTAGAAGATGGCGTGCTAGTGGAAATAGAAACCTTATGGAATGATGGGATTACTCGTAAAGTCAGTGGATTCAAGTTAGTGAGCTATGATATCCCGCGCGGTAATCTCGCCGCATACTATCCTGAAACCAACCCACTGGTGCCCTTATCCAGCTTTGGTGATCAAACCCACACCCCAACGTCAAAATCAGTGCCAGTGACCATTCGACGCTGGCAACCACCATTGTCACAGCGCATTGCCTGAGTTTGTTAGCTAAAGCCGGCCCTCTGGCTGTTGCCAGGGCTGGCAATCATGGGCAGCGGATATGCCCATACCTTTAACAAGGAATTCCCCTCCAACGTGATATGCCGCTTGCCCGATGGGGCTGATTCGCGTAAAACTGTCAGCCGGATTAAACCCACTCACTACACCATTCACTGGACGATATGTTTCAAGATAACCCGCTGCTGGCGCAGCTAAAACAGCAACTTCACACTCAGACCCCGCGCGTTGAAGGCGTGGTTAAAGGTACTGAGAAAGGCTTTGGCTTTCTTGAGGTAGATGGGCAGAAAAGTTATTTTATTCCGCCGCCACAGATGAAGAAAGTCATGCACGGCGATCGGATTATTGCCACCTTGCACACGGATAAAGATCGTGAAATTGCTGAGCCAGAAACATTGGTCGAGCCATTTTTATCCCGCTTTGTCGGTCGCGTCCAACGAAAAGATGATCGTCTGTCTATCGTGCCTGACCACCCGCTGCTGCGTGATGCCATCCAATGTCGTCCAGCCCGTGAGTTAACCCACGACTTCCAGAACGGTGATTGGGCGGTGGCTGAAATGCGCCGTCACCCATTAAAAGGCGATCGTGCTTTTAATGCTGATTTGACGGCATTTATTACTAATGGTGAAGATCATTTCGTGCCTTGGTGGGTAACATTAGCTCGCCATAATCTGGAGCGTGAAGCCCCGGTTATGGTTGAATCTGCCTTGCATGATAGCACCTTAGTACGCGAAGACCTGACGGCGCTCCATTTTGTTACTATCGACAGCAACAGCACCGAAGATATGGATGATGCGCTGTATGTGGAAGACAACGGTGACGGTTCCCTGTTGTTGACCATTGCCATTGCTGATCCAACCGCCTATGTCGATGAAAACAGTGAGTTGGATTTAATCGCCCGTAAACGTGCATTTACTAACTATCTGCCTGGCTTCAACATTCCGATGCTGCCACGCCACTTGTCTGACAACCTCTGCTCATTGCGGCCAAATGAGCGCCGCCCGGTATTGGTGTGCCGTGTGACTATCGCCGCTGATGGCGCGCTGAGTGATGATATTCGTTTCTCTGCCGCCTGGGTCGAGTCCAAAGCCAAACTGGTTTATGACGAGGTTTCTGACTGGCTGGACGGCAACACCGGTTGGCAGCCACCGGATGCGGATATTGCCGAGCAAATTCTATTGCTGAAACGGGTGTGCGAGGCGCGTAGCAACTGGCGTCAAGAACATGCCCTGGTGTTTAAAGACCGTCCAGATTACCGCTTCCTATTGGGTGAAAAAGGCGAGGTGCTGGATATCATTGTTGAGCACCGCCGTATTGCTAACCGTATTGTTGAAGAGTGCATGATTGCCGCCAACGTCTGTGCTGCTATTGCTTTGCGCGATAATTTGGGCTTTGGCATTTATAACGTACATACCGGTTTTGATCCGGCATTGGTTGAACAGGCAGCGACCGTGTTGCAGGCCAATGGTGTCGCGGCTGACCCACAGGCTCTACTGACCCTACCAGGCTTCTGTGAGTTGCGCCGTCATCTTGATGCGTTGCCAACCCAGTTCCTCGACAGCCGTATCCGCCGCTTCCAGACCTTTGCTGAAATCAGTACCGTTCCTGGCCCACACTTTGGTTTGGGGTTAGAGGCCTATGCCACCTGGACGTCACCTATTCGTAAATACGGTGATATGGTCAATCATCGCCTGCTCAAAGCCATTATTACCGGCCAGCAAGCGGAGAAACCACAAGACGAGATAACGATTCAATTGGCTGAGCGCCGTCGTCTGAATCGCATGGCCGAACGCGATGTCGGTGACTGGTTGTATGCCCGTTATCTACAGCCTCAAGCTGGTACTGATACCCGTTTCGCTGCGGAAATTATTGATGTTACCCGTGGTGGTCTGCGTGTTCGTTTGCTGGATAATGGCGCCGTGGCCTTTATCCCTGCACCGTTTATTCATGCAGTACGTGATGAGATGGTATGCAGTCAGGAAACAGGTACCGTGCAAATTAAAGGTGAAACGGTTTATAGCCAAAGCGATAAAATCGAAGTGCGCATTGCCGAGGTTCGCATGGAAACTCGCAATGTGGTGGCCCGCCCGGTGGTTTGATATTTAGAAAAAACACATTAAGCCGTGGTGATACTCCACATCCCACGGCTTTTTCAATTGCCCCCCTTCAATCCCACTTGATGTTCCCCTCCAATTTAGCGCTGTCAGCGTCACAAAATGTAAGCAAATACTACTGAACGTTACGTTAAAATAATTTATTGATCACACTTTTCACTTTCGCACCTTTTCTTTCACATTAAAGCTCCTATGTTAACTAACGGTTTGTCTCTTTTTTCCAAAACCGGTGCTGATAACTGTTAAATTTTCCTCATAACAAGGAGTCGTTACCCATGAAGAACGTCAAGACTGTCGTCATATGGCTGACCGTGGCGTTAATTGGTGCATTTGCCTTTGCTATGCTGGCACTCAGCCGCGGTGAGCATGTCAATGCCATCTGGTTGGTGATCGCCTCAGTGGCGTGTTACAGCATCGCTTACCGCTTTTACAGCCTATTTATTGCCAAGAATGTGTTTGAGTTGGATGACCGTCGCCTGACACCTGCTGAGCGGCGCAATGACGGCCTGGATTATGTCCCGACCAATAAATGGGTACTATTCGGTCACCACTTTGCGGCGATTGCCGGTGCCGGGCCATTGGTTGGGCCAATTCTGGCCGCACAGATGGGCTTCTTGCCGGGGACTATCTGGATTTTGGTCGGGGTAATGATGGCCGGTGCGGTACAGGACTTCTTGATCCTGTTTATCTCTACCCGTCGCGATGGTCGCTCTCTGGGGGAGATGGCAAAACAAGAGTTGGGCGCTTTTGCCGGGGTTATCACTATGCTGGGCGCGCTGGGGGTGATGATTATCATCTTGTCCGCGCTAGCATTAGTGGTGGTTAAAGCCTTGGCTGACAGCCCATGGGGCCTGTTCACCATTGCAGCGACTATCCCGATAGCACTGTTTATGGGCGTTTATATGCGCTTTATCCGCCCGGGGAAAATCGCGGAAGTCTCCTTAATTGGTTTCGTACTGATGATGTCCGCAATTATTTACGGCGGCAATATCGCGGCTCACCCTTATTGGGGACCATTCTTTACTTTACACGGCACCACCCTGACCTGGGTGCTGGTTATCTATGGTTTTATCGCCTCAGTGCTGCCGGTGTGGTTGTTGTTGGCACCACGGGACTATCTGTCGACCTTCCTGAAGATCGGCGTCATTATTGGTTTGGCCGTCGGTATTGTCTTTGCCATGCCTGAAATGAAAATGCCTGCCGTCACACGTTTTATTGATGGCAGCGGCCCGGTATTCTCCGGTAGCCTGTTCCCGTTCCTGTTTATTACCATCGCTTGCGGGGCTATTTCGGGCTTCCACGCCTTGGTTGCCAGTGGCACTACACCAAAACTGATTGAGCGTGAAAGTCACACCCGCTTTATCGGCTATGGCGCGATGCTGATGGAATCCTTTGTCGCCATCATGGCGCTAATTTGTGCCTCGGTTATCGATCCCGGTGTCTATTTCGCCATGAACTCTCCGGCAGCGTTGATTGGCACCACAGTAGAAAGCGCCTCTTTGGCCATTAGCAGTTGGGGATTTGTAGTCACACCTGAAACCCTGGCCATGATTGCCAAAGATGTTGGCGAGAACTCCATTTTATCCCGTGCGGGTGGTGCCCCCACTTTCGCCGTTGGGATGGCGCATATTATCAGTGAGATATTTAACAGCCGCAATATGATGGCCTTCTGGTATCACTTTGCCATTCTATTTGAAGCCATGTTTATTCTGACCGCCGTGGATGCTGGTACCCGTGCCTGTCGCTTTATGGTGCAGGATTTGGTGGGTGTCGTAGTGCCGAGCCTGGCAAATAACCGCTCATGGTTGGGTAACTTGTCCGGCACCACAGTGGCGGTCGCCTGCTGGGGCTTCTTTGTTTATCAAGGTGTGGTTGACCCATTAGGGGGGATCAATACCTTGTGGCCACTGTTCGGTATCGGTAACCAGATGCTGGCATCGATGGCGCTGATTTTAGGGACTGTCGTCCTGTTTAAAATGAAGAAGCAACGCTATGCTTGGGTAACCATCCTGCCAACAATTTGGCTGTTTATTACCTCAATGACCGCAGGCTGGCAGAAGATTTTCCATGAAAAACCGAGTATTGGTTTCCTGGCTCAAGCGAAGAAATTCTCTGCCGGTGTTGAGCAAGGCGTTCTGATTGCTCCCGCCAAGAGCATTAAAGACATGGAAACTATTGTGTTCAATAACCAGATCAATGCCGCCTTATGTGCCTTCTTTATGCTGGTGGCAGTGACCATGCTGATTTCATCTTTCTTTGTGGTCCGTCGTGCGCTGAAATCCAGCAAACCGACCACCCATGAGACTGAAATTGTCTTCCGTGAGGAGGTTGCTCGTGGCTAATGCAGGCATACCGTTTCGTACCCGAACAGGGTTAGTAACCACGCCGCGCCAGATTACGCGTTGTATACCGTTGGTTTCTGTGGCGGTCCGCCCGACTCATCTGCGGGCTTGGTTGCGCCTTATCGCACACCGCGTGGCACAAAGCTTTCGACTGATGGTGGGAGTACAGGATTACGGCAATTATGTTAATCATATGCGCCGACATCATCCTGACACCACACCGATGACCGAACGGGAATTCCACCGTTACTGTCTGGATGCCCGCTTCCCCAGTGAGGCCGGTAAACTGGGGAAATGCCCTTGTTAAGCTAGCAAGCTGAATCAAAAAGTGACATTGTCACGCCCTGTTGATGTTTCACAGGGCGTTTTTATTTTCCGTTTGAACAGCAGGCACCACCAACTAGCTCAAGATTGGCGAGCCAAATGCGCCCTGCCAATCTTGTTCAAATTGTTCTACTGCCGCTTTTACCGCAGGCGCGCTGATAAGTTGTTCTGCCACATCCACCGGAATGGTGACTGACTGACAGCCCGCCAACAGGCAATCTACTACCTGACGTGGCGTACGGAAACTGGCCGCCAATACTTTCGCGCCCGGTGCATGTAAGGTTAACAACTGCTGTAACTCACGGACCATCGCAATGCCATCGCCGCCTTGTGCATCCAGTCGGTTAACATAGGGTGCGACATATTCAGCCCCCGCCAATGCAGACAGCAGCCCTTGCCCGGCACCATATACGGCGGTACCTAATGTCGGAATCGACATCCCTTTTAATTGTTTGATAGCCGCCAATCCTTCAGCGGTGGCGGGGATCTTGATAACCAAACCGGGGACGCGCTTTGATAGCATGATTGCCTCTGACACCATCAGTTCACTGTCACTGGCCAGCACTTGTGCGAAAAGTTTACCGGTACCGCCCAGAGCATCGCGCAGCGCAGGTAACACCTCCCAGATAGGCTTGCCCGCTTTTGCCAAAATAGTCGGGTTGGTAGTGACACCTTGTAATGGCAGTACGCGCGCCAGGCGTTTTACTGCAGCTACATCTGCGGTATCAAGATAAAGCTCCATAAGAACCTCCGGTTTGGATTATGTAAGCAGCCAGACTGGTTAAACAAATAAGCCAGTTAAGCAAATGGATTTACCAACAATCATCAGCCGCAATCATAGACCAATCATGAATCGATAACGTGATCTTTATCAAAATACCTTCATTCGAAAGTAAATTAAACTTCAATCAAAAGTAATGTGTTTTACATACTGCAAAAAATGCGATGATAGCGTTGTAAGACAGAGTTGTGGCTTGCCTCACTTTTCCCTTAGTAACACAGGGTGTTATCCACACTATTTAAGGTATTATTTATCATTATGCTGTTGTTGTGAACCGGCGAACTTTTACCACCCACGTTGGCAGGTTCAATTTTCAGCACACTTTATTATCGGGAATGCCATGAACCCAAGACAGCAAATAATTTTACAGTTGGTAAACGACCGGCAACGTGTCAGTGTCAGTGAATTGGCGCAGGAAACGCAGGTCTCTGAGGTGACAATCCGTCAGGATCTCAATCAGCTAGAGACGAGAGGTTTGCTCAAACGAGTGCATGGTTCAGCCGTCGCTCTTGAGAGTGACGATGTCGATGTTCGCATGATGACTCACTTTGCCATGAAGCAAAAATTGGCCAATCATGCCGCTTCACTGGTCAATGAAGGTGAGACGGTATTTATCGAAAGCGGCAGTAGCAACGCCCTGTTGGCGCATCATTTGGCCCAACGCCCTGGTATCACCTTGGTGACGGTGAGTGGTTATATCGCCAGACAATTGAAAGAGTCTTCCTGTGAAGTGATTCTTCTGGGCGGAATTTATCAGAAAAAAAGTGACAGTATGGTTGGCCCATTGACGCAACTTTGTTTGCGCCATGTGCATTTCAGCAAGGCGTTTATCGGTATCGACGGTTATCAGGCCGATACCGGTTTTACCGGGCGCGATATGTTACGCGCCGATGTGATTAATAGTGTGTTAGCCAAAGGCGCTGAAAATATCATTCTGGCCGATGCATCAAAATTTGGTCAGGTGCATCAGAACTCACTGATGCCATTATCGTCCATCAACCGGGTCATTACCGATAACCGCCTGCCCGCAGGTTATCAGCAGCAATTAATGGCACAAGGCATTCAAGTTGATATCCTCAGCGAATAAGAGCAATAACATTCATAACGGAGTAACAGCAATAATGGCGGACATCACCTTCACGCGTGAACAGACTCAGCGGATGGCACGTAAAATTCAGGATTATCTGGAGCAGAATCTCAGTATTGAGCTGGAAGATTTTGATGCGGAATTTTTACTGGAATTCATCAGTCGTGAGCTGGGCGCGCATTATTACAATCAAGGTATCAATGATGCCATTGCACAGGTCGAAGCAAAAATGCTCGATATCACTGACTCCGTGCTATGGCTGGAGAAACCCGTGCAAGACTGAACACGGGCCATATTGTCGGCTTCTCAACAGGAGGTCCCAACAGCGATTATTGCCCGTAATAGGCATTTTTACCGTGTTTGCGTAAATAGTGTTTATCCAATAATTGCGGTTGCATAGCATCGAGTTGCGGGTTCAATTGGCGTGAGAAAATCCCCATATAAGCCAACTCCTCTAACACAACCGCGTTGTGTACGGCATTATCCGCACTGGTCCCCCAGGCAAACGGCCCGTGTGAATTGACTAAAACGGCAGGCACATCTTCGGGTTTAATGCCCCGTTGATGGAATGTCTCAACGATGACATTGCCGGTTTCCCATTCATAGCGGCCAGCAATCTCTTCTTGCGTCATCAACCGGGTACAGGGAATGGTGCCGTAGAAGTAATCTGCGTGAGTGGTACCCCACGCAGGCAAATCTAGCCCAGCCTGGGCCCAAATGGTTGCATGGCGTGAATGGGTATGAACGATGCCGCTAATTTGCGGGAAATTAAGATAAAGCACCCGGTGAGTATCAGTATCCGATGAGGGCTTCTTACTGCCCTCCACCACTTTGCCGGTTTCCAACTCTACCACCACCATATCGTCCAGTGTCATCACGTCATATTCCACACCGGAAGGCTTAATCACCAGTAAACCATGTTGTCTATCGACAGCACTGACATTGCCCCAAGTGAATGTGACCAAATTGTGGCGAGGTAACGCCAGATTGGCGGCCAGTACCTGTTGCTTCAGTTCGTTGAGCATCGTCGTATCCTGAATGACTGAATTTCTCTCATTTTCAGCGCCACAGGTAAGAACCGGTATGGGATAAATGGCTATAAACTGCGTGCAGATCGGCTGGAAAGTACAGTCTGCGAGGTACACATAGCAGAACGTCATATTTTATTTAGCACTGACAATGGGTTAATCGTGCCTTTAGTCTCAGACAATCCCTCATTCCCCGTCTTATCAGATCAAATTAGGACTATTTACCTATTAAATGATTCGCGGATATTTATACTGGTTTCTATTGGTGACAAAACGAGTTTTTAGCATTAATTCTGAATTTAAATCTAAACGACGATTTTTATTCTAAACACTAACAAAATGAGACTTCGGCTAAAATTGCTACAACGCCTATACTTAGTTAGGTAAGTTCAATTTTGCACGGATACATCAGGATAGATAGATTCAAACTATATGACCTGATCTATCCGTACTTAGCCAACGTCAGGAGAATTATGATGATGATAATCAATAAACGATTTGCCACTGCCGCCTTGGCGCTAACGCTGGCCTTGTCCCTGTCTGCTTGTTCTAATATGTCCAAACGTGACCGCAATACCGCAATCGGTGCCGGTGCTGGTGCTGTAGGTGGTGCGGTGTTGACCGGCAGTACGCTGGGGACATTAGGTGGCGCGGCGGTTGGTGGGGTTATCGGGCACCAAGTCAGCAAATAATGTTATCGGTATAACTTGACGTTGCAGGGTGTTAGCTACGCTCACTGACCCGAATCACTTACCTGTGTAAGTTCATCGGGATTCGTTTGCTGGCGGACTACCTGCAACGTCAATTAATTAGGGGAAAACTGATAAATGAAACTATAAATTATTCTCAGCCACCCGCCAGTTTGACTTTCATCCCTTTGGCTTCGAGCAGTTGCTTAAGAAGATCGCGTTTATCTCCTTGAATTTCAATAATGCCGTCTTTAATCGAGCCACCGCAACCGCACTTCTTCTTCAATTCTGCTGCCAGTTTATCCAGCACCTCATCACTGCCATCAACACCGGTAATCAGGCACACGCCCTTTCCTTTACGACCACTGGTTTGGCGCTGAATACGAACAATACCATCCCCTTTTGGCCGCGCAGGTTTTAGCTCAGGCTCACTGATACGCCCCGAGTCAGTTGAATACACCAAACGGCTATTATCATTCGTCATTATGCCACCTTGCTCAATGATGCCAGAATCTCACTCAGTGTTTTTTCTGGGTCAGGAGATTGGGTGATCGGACGCCCGATAACCATATAATCCACCCCAGCAGAGACGGCTTGCTCAGGAGTCATGATACGGCGCTGATCACCGGCCTCACTGCCCTGCGGGCGAATACCTGGGGTAACCAGTTTAAAATCAGCACCACAAACCTGCTTGAGGCGCACAGCTTCATGGGCAGAACACACCACCCCATCTAAACCGCAATCCCATGTCAGTTTCGCTAACCGTTCGGCATGTTCTGCCGGGCTAATGTTAATACCAATATCACGTAAATCTTCGCCATCCATGCTGGTAAGTACCGTAACAGCAATCAATAGGGGTGCCTGGTGCTCATAAGGCAATAAGGCTTCTTTGGCGGCAGTCATCATGCGTGCACCACCACTAGCGTGGACATTGACCATCCACACCCCAAGCTCAGCTGCCGCGCTCACCGCCTTAGCGGTGGTGTTGGGAATGTCGTGAAATTTCAGATCAAGGAAAACCTCAAAACCACGCGCATGCAGATCACGGACCAACTGAGGGCCATATAAGGTAAACATCTCCTTGCCCACTTTTAACCGGCAATCTTGCGGATTAACCCGATCAGCAAAGGCTAACGCAGCGTTTTTATTGGCATAATCCAGCGCGACAATGATCGGAGAAGATATCGGGCCACTGTTATTAGTTTTAGTTGCAGACGTCATTTTTAAGCCCTTTTCAGTCAATAAGTAATGATAACGCACATATTCTACAGGCTGCTCTACTGAAATTACAGCTATCGGGCGACACCAATGCTTGCTGTTTATGGGTCGTGATTGCCGCAAAGGGTCAATTTACGTCAAGCAGTGAGATTGTGCTTACCTGCCATTAAGTAAATCAGCTTCAAGAAACGTAAATTCTCAATCAAATATTTTGATTTAGATGCTCAGTTGTTTGTGATTCTCATTCAATATTAATGCTGTATCATTCACTCCATCGCCAGACAGTAATTGTCT
>NZ_JAZGQE010000113.1:0-15958 GCF_048593885.1 Yersinia sp. 1252 StPb PI
GCCTGTTTTATGAATAACCTCACCATCAAATAATAATTATCTCCGTTAAATAAATATCCCAACAAAAATAAAACCTCTTTTTATTAAACTTAAAGATAATTGATATTTGCAATATTGTCGGAATAATCTCATATAGCTAAAGAAGCCAAACCCACTACCAGCAAGTGATTCGAGCTGCATTTATGCTAGCCCCTCACTAATCCCGATGAACTTACTCAAGTAAGTGATTCGGGTAAGTGAACGCCGCTAACACCCCTGCAAGTTCAAGTAAGAAGGGGATAGGTAAATTAAACAGCTATGGGTTACTGTTACTCCTATCGCAGAAACGATTGGAGCACGTTATGACCTCAATGCCACGTACCCTTTTCATCTTGAACGGTAAGGAATCGGGTAATCTTGAAGTTCGCAATGCCGTCAAGAACTTGCGTGATGAAGGCATTATGCTTCATGTTCGAGTCACTTGGGAACACGGGGATGCGAAGCGTTATGTTGGCGAAGCTGCCGGTCTGGGGGTCGATACGGTAATTGCAGGCGGGGGAGATGGCACTATTAATGAAGTCGCCAGTGCGCTGATGGCCCTGCCCTCCTACAACCGCCCCAATTTAGGTATTGTGCCCTTAGGTACAGCCAACGATTTTGCCACCAGTTGTAACATTCCCCTGCACATAGAAAATGCATTTCAATTGGCAGTCAAAGGCCGGGCGGTCACCATTGATATCGCGCGAGTAAATAGCGAACACTACTTTATCAATATGGCGACCGGTGGCTTTGGCACCCGCATTACCACTGAGACACCGGAAAAACTCAAAGCCGTACTGGGTGGGGCTTCATACTTTATTCATGGCCTGATGCGTATGGATGCGATTAAAGCAGACAGTTGTGAAATACATGGGCCGGGTTTCGAATGGGCGGGTGATGCACTGGTAATAGGTATCGGCAACGGTCGGCAAGCCGGTGGTGGACAACCTCTCTGCCCCGATGCGCTAGTTAATGATGGCTTGCTGCAATTGCGGTTGCTGACCGCAGAGGAATTGCTTCCTGCCCTACTGACCAGCGTGTTCAGTGGTGAGAAAAATAAAAATGTAGTGGAGGCTACCTTGCCTTGGCTGGAAATCACAGCCCCCCATGACATCACTTTTAATCTGGATGGCGAACCACTGGCAGGCAAGCATTTCCGTATCGAAATAATCCCCAATGCGATTGGCTGCCGTCTGCCGCCAAATTGTGAACTGCTGGGCTAAATATCTATCCGTGGGCTATCTTCAGTTAGCCCATGATCCCTCTCGATTTTATTACCCTTATCGCTCTGCCTAACTCAACGTTGACCTGGCTTTAGCTCGAGTTAACGCATTTTTTTACGCAAAAACCTTTCATTTCAAACCTCTTTTCTTTTACATTTAATTTTCACTTTGAAAGGTTTTACTTTCAAAGTGTGATCCATATGCAATAAATAGATCTAAAAAATGATTATGGTAGTTCACATGGCGACAGACAAGATGCTGAAGTCCATGCTGGAACCTCAGTATTTTGAATACCGCTTTATCACGCGGTTCCTGAAGTTTCTTTTCAAAACAAAAGTTTATAAAAACAGCCATAACCTCGATTACAGGAGAAAAAAATGATTGAACTCATAACCCATGGAGCCGAGTGGTTTATCGGACTCTTCCAAAAAGGGGGCGAAGTTTTTGTTGGCATGGTCACCGGGATCTTACCTTTATTAATCAGTTTGTTAGTAATCATGAATGCACTGATCAAGTTTGTTGGTCAGGATAGGATTGAACGATTGGCTCAACGCTGTGCCGGTAACCCTGTTTCCCGTTACCTGTTGCTGCCACTGATCGGTACCTTTGTATTTTGTAACCCGATGACCTTAAGTCTCGGGCGTTTTATGCCAGAAAAATATAAACCAAGTTATTACGCGGCCGCCTCTTACAGTTGCCACTCAATGAATGGTTTGTTCCCACACATTAACCCAGGTGAGTTGTTCGTGTTCTTAGGTATTGCCAGTGGTTTAACCACACTGGGCTTACCCCTCGGCCCGCTGGCTGTTAGCTACTTCCTGGTTGGGTTGTTCACCAACTTCTTCCGTGGCTGGGTTACCGATCTGACGACCTCCATCTTTGAACGCAAAATGGGCATCCGTCTGGACCGTAACGTACAACTTTAATATGTAAATTAAATACATACTGTGTGGAGCAGAGCATGAGTGAATTCATCAGGATTGAAAAAGGCGAAGGCGGCTGGGGTGGCCCATTAGTGTTGCCAATCGTACCGGGTAAGAAAATTGTCTATATCACCGCGGGTACCCGCCCGGCCATTATTGACCGTATCAGTGAACTGACTGGCTGGGAAGCGGTGGATGGGTTCAAAGAAGGTGAGCCACCAGCCGAAGAGATCGCCGTGGCGATTATTGACTGTGGTGGCACCCTGCGCTGTGGCCTGTATCCGAAACGCCGTATTCCAACCGTTAATATCCATTCAACCGGTCAATCCGGGCCGATGGCGCAATACATACTGGAAGATATTTATGTTTCCGGTGTGCGTGAAAAAAATATCCATAAAGTCAGTGGAACCGATCACGCCACCGCAACGGCTGCACCAGCAGAACCGGCGACAGCAACCGCAAGCAAAGCTGGTCGTGATTACGATACCAGCAAGAAAATTACCGAACAAAGTGACGGGTTACTGGCGAAAGTCGGGATGGGGATGGGGTCTGTTGTGGCGGTATTCTTCCAGTCAGGCCGCGACACCATCGATACCGTACTGAAAACTATCCTGCCGTTTATGGCCTTCGTTTCGGCGTTAATCGGCATCATTATGGCATCCGGTTTGGGCGACTTTATCGCCCACGGCTTAACACCGCTGGCCAGCAGCCCGATAGGCTTAGTGCTCTTGGCACTGATCTGCTCCTTCCCACTGTTGTCACCGTTCTTAGGCCCAGGGGCCGTTATCGCACAAGTTATCGGCGTATTGGTTGGGGTACAAATTGGTTTGGGGAATATTCCACCGCAATTAGCCCTGCCAGCGTTATTTGCAATTAATGCCCAAGCAGCATGTGACTTTATCCCAGTAGGTCTGTCTTTGGCCGAAGCGAAACAAGATACCGTTCGTGTCGGTGTCCCTTCGGTTCTGGTTGGCCGTTTCCTTACCGGAGCGCCAACAGTATTGATTGCCTGGGCAGCATCAGCCTTTATCTATCAGTAAGCACTAAATACAAAATTATCTGTAATACATTCAACGGTTAAGGATGTACGTATGAATACTATTTATCAGACAACTATTACCAATATCGGCGACAGCGCCCGCGAGGCGCTGCTTGATGACATGCTTATCACCTTCCGCGAAGGGGCACCCAAAGATATTGAAGAGTTCTGTTTTATCCATCAGCACAGCGATACCGATGGAGAGCTACAGGCTGGCAACATTATGGAACTGGCTGATCTGCGCTATGTCATCACCGCAGTTGGCGAGGTGGCAACTCAGAACCTGCGTGAATTGGGTCATGTCACCATTCGTTTTAATGGTGATAAGCAGCCTGAGTTCCCCGGTTCTATCCATGTAATAGGGCCAACACCCGATGATATTCCTATCGGTAGCTCACTGAAATTTATTCGTTAATTTATTCATTTATACCCGATGTCATTAGCATCGCAGTTAACCCTGCGACAGCTTCAAGTACTAAGGGTATTAGCCGAAGTAATTGGAATTGCAAAGGAAGTAGACGAACAAATCCCGATGAGCTGACACTCGTCAGTGATTCGGGTGAGTGAGTTCGACTAACACCGCTGCAGCTTCAAGTACCAAGGATAATTTTGGAGGTAGTTATGTCACAAGTAGCAGTAGTTATTGGCGGTGGACAAACATTAGGCGCATTCTTGTGTCATGGTCTTGCCGAAGCAGGGTATAAAGTTGCAGTTGCTGATTTAAATTCAGCTAACGCACAGTTAGTCGCTGATCAGATTAATGCCGAATACGGCGCAGATAGCGCCCGTGGTTTTCAGGTTGATGCCACCAATGAAAGCAGCGTGCAAATGCTGGCAAAAGCAGTAGATCAAAGTTTCCATCAAACTAACCTGCTCGTTTACAGCGCAGGCATTGCCAAGGCAGCACCGATTACTGATTTCCCACTGGATGATTTTGACCGCTCACTACAGGTCAATCTGGTCGGTTACTTCTTATGTGCTCGTGAATTCTCTCGCCTGATGATCCGTGATGGCGTTGCCGGGCGAATTATCCAGATCAACTCCAAATCAGGTAAAGTGGGCAGTAAACACAACTCGGGTTACAGTGCTGCCAAGTTTGGTGGCGTTGGTTTGACCCAATCATTGGCTCTGGACTTGGCTGACTACGGTATCACGGTGCATTCCCTGATGTTAGGCAATCTGTTGAAATCACCGATGTTCCAATCACTTTTACCGCAGTACGCTGCAAAGTTGGGCATTCAACCAGAAGAAGTTGAAAAATATTACACCGATAAAGTGCCACTAAAACGGGGTTGTGATTATCAGGATGTGCTTAACATGCTGTTGTTCTACGCTAGCGATAAAGCCGCCTATTGCACCGGACAATCAATTAATATTACCGGTGGTCAGGTGATGTTTTAAGTGTGATGTTGTCTGAAAAAACAGTTTGTCATCCCAGCAAGCGAAGGGGACTGTTTCTAGCGGTCTCACAGAGGCGAGGCCCAAGGATGGGCCAAGCAACGAACGCAGCTAACACTGCTGCAACGTCAAGTAAGAAGGATAAAAATATGTCTCCAACATCAGCACTGATCACTATTGTTATCATCGCCTGGGTGCTGCAAATCATGCTTGGCTGGTGGCAAATCAATCGGTTTAACCGTGCTTTTGACCGCCTGTGTCAGCACAGTAAATCAGTTGGTGTTGGCCGATCTGGCGGGCGCTTTAAGCCCCGCGTGGTAATGGCGCTGGCTTTCGATGAAAATATGCGGGTCAGTGACAGCATGATCATGCGTGGCATTAGCGTTTTCGCCCGCCCACGCCCATTACCTCAGCTTCATGGCTTACATCAGCAGGATTTAATCCCGGATGTGATCTTCCCTACGGATAAAGCATGTCAAACTGCACTATTATTAGCGATTAAACCGAAATCATGATATTTTCACAATGAAAGCTATTCTTTTTCATGTGAAAGTTATGCCTGAAAAAGAGGCAATGGAAATACTTGAGCGGGGATCGTTATGAAGCCAAAGCAGCGACAGGTTGCAATACTGGAATATCTCCAACAACACGGAAAGACGGCCGTCGATCAACTCGCCGCACATTTTTCAACCACCGGTACCACTATTCGTAAGGATTTAACCAGTCTTGAAAATGAAGGGGCGGTTATCCGTACCTACGGTGGGGTCGTATTAAATCGTGATGATATAGAACAACCCATTGACCGTAAAACTCACATTAATACCGATAAGAAAAAACAAATTGCTCAAGCTGCCAGCAAACTGATTAAAGACGGTGATAGCCTGGTTTTTGATGCCGGTAGTACCGTGTTGCAAATGGTTCCCCACCTGACAAAATTCAACAATATCACGGTGATGACCAACAGCCTGCATATCGTCAATGAACTGGTTGAGCTGGATAACGATCAAACTATCTTGATGCCGGGTGGCACTTACCGTAAAGGTTCAGCCTCTTTTCATGGTAGTCTGGCAGAATCTGCATTTGATAATTTTAGTTTCGATCAACTGTTTATCGGTGCAGATGGTGTCGATCTGAAAGCAGGTGTCACCACGTTTAACGAAGTTTATCATGTTAGTACGGCGATGTGCCGTGCCGCTAGCCGCATTATTTTGCTGGTTGATTCCTCCAAATTTGGCCGTAAAAGCCCAAATGTAGTGTGCCCGTTAAGTGCCGTTGATATCCTGATTACAGATAAAGGTATTAGCCCAGAATATTTGCAAGCGCTACAGGACATGGGCATTAACATCATTCTGGTTGATAAAAATGACTAATCCGTTGATTACCTATGCCCGTGAAACACTGGAAATTGAACTGACAGAAGCGCATAAGCTGCTGTCACGTTTAGATGATAATTTTATTCGCGCCTGTGAGTTATTATTAGCCTGCACCGGTAAGGCTGTAGTTTCAGGGATTGGCAAATCTGGCCATATTGGTAAAAAGATTGCTGCATCACTGGCCAGCACTGGCACCCCCTCCTTCTTTGTACATCCGGCTGAAGCATTGCACGGCGATTTGGGCATGATTGGCCCTCAGGATGTGGTGATTTTTATCTCCTACTCAGGGCGCGCCAAAGAACTGGACCTGATTCTACCCTTGTTGGCGGATAGCCAGATCCCCGTGATTGCCATCACTGGCGGCAAAGAGTCCCCGCTGGCGCTGGGTGCTGCCTGTGTCTTGGATATCAGTGTCGAGCACGAAGCTTGCCCGATGGGGTTGGCTCCTACCTCCAGCGCGGTTAATACCCTGATGATGGGGGACGCTCTGGCAATGGCATTAATGCGCCATCGCGGTTTCGGTGCAGAAGATTTTGCCCGCTCACATCCTGGCGGCAGCTTGGGCGCAAGGCTACTTAATCGAGTCCATCACTTAATGAGAACCGGTGATCGCTTGCCGATGGTGAATGAATCCGACAGCGTAATGGAAGCCATGTTAGAACTGAGCCGTACAGGACTAGGGCTGGTGGCTGTATGTGACCCGGAGCAACGGGTTGTGGGGGTATTCACTGACGGTGATTTACGCCGCTGGCTGGTAAAAGGTGGCACCTTACAGCAACCCTTAGAAAATGCCATCACACGGCCAGGCTACCGATTACCTGAGCAATGGCGCGCAGGAGAAGCGCTGGAGGCACTGCATCAGCACCATCTCAGTGCCGCACCGGTGGTGAATCTGGATGGGAAACTGGTCGGAGCCATTAATCTGCACGACCTGCATCAAGCTGGCGTTGGTTGATATCCCCGTCATTGTTCAAGTTGTAGCTGTGTTGGTTGCATTCACGATTCAGGCCTCGCTGCTGCGAGGCCGCTGCAACCAGCATTCAAATCCGCCAGTGACATCTTCATCAATATAATCAATTAATCTAGATAAATTTACTTATTAGCGGCCTGCCTGCAATCAGTGCCAATTAGGATCTTGCTGTAACTGCTTTTTGAGCATGGCCTGGATACTGTCATTGGGGCGACCGAGCCATTGATAGGTCGCGAACTCACTCGGTTTATCAAGTGCTTGTGGCTTGTCCGCCACGGAAATACGCATTCCCCATGCCTGCCATACTTGTTTTTTATCCTGACTAAACGCCACCCACATAAAGTTATTACTGCAATCATGAGGTTTACAAATTCGCCCCACCTTATATTGCTGCCCTTGCCAATTTATCACCTCATAAGGTGCTGACGTCCCCACCCCTTTGCGTGCCCAGGCGGGGAGATTCTTTTGGCTTTTCACCATTTTTTGCCAGCTATTTTTATAAACCGGCTGTTGCAGCAGATCCGCCGTAGTCGGGCGGCTTTTGACAGAAGAAGTCTGGGCAACTGACGTGGTTGTGACAGTTGTGGTGGCTGGCTGCGCGAAAGCCCAGGAGCTGACACTGAGCATCACCGCAGCCACAAGACAATGGCGGGTTTTGTTACCTTTCATTATCGAAATCCTTATTATCTGATTAATCTACTCGCCGGACAGTGAGCCAGGCTCTGTGCAACGGCTTAGCGGCGTGGTATTAGTTTGCCTGTCTATGACCATCAACCGGCGAAAAAGTTGATCCATAGCACGAATTTTCATCCTAATTCCAGTTATACCACAATCTGTATGACAGCTTGAGTTAAGCTATGAACCAGATAGCTATCAGCCGATCCCACCCGATAAAAGGCCATGCCATGTTAACCGTTGAGTTACCCGAAGAACCCGAGAAGCTGTATTACTCTGCCGGGGATGCCCACCCGCTGGCTAAGCTTGAAACGGATAAAATTATCCAGATGGTTATCGATCTGGATGTTGCCAATTCCGACAGCGAACATTATGTCACTGGCTGGATGGGACTAAATAGCGTGGTGGTGGTACGTAATTACCAAAATAAGCGCGGTACAGCCAATGGTTTTGTGGTGAATAAAGGCGATCGCTATCGTCTGAGCATTCAATCCATTGAATTTCGCATTCCTAAGGCCGTGTTGTGGATGAGCTTTCGCCGTAAACCCCGCACCATGGAGTTAATCACCTACGAAACATTGGGCGAACAACCCAGCGGTATGCAGCAGTACCGTAATATCCTCGATGAAGAGTTGCTACAGCAACTCGATGCCGATTGGCGCGAATTGAATGATTATCTTGGTGCAGCCTGCTGGCAACTTGAAAATGACACCCCGCTGTGGCAACAAACCCGACAACAGATAACGCCCGAGGCTATCCGTCAGTTAGTCGATGCGCCTATTTTTCGCACCAAACATCTACAGGCTGATGGGGATTACGCCGGGTTCTGGGCCGGAGAGTACTTTTTTGCCGTTCGCCAACCTAGCGCAGGCAACCCATTACCTGCGGTACAAATCTCCTGGCGTGAAGATGAAAAAGATATCGGCAGTTATCAATTTGATCTGATTAACGATGAAACAGGCGAGCCAAAACTCTCACTGTGTATTCGCCCACGCAAAGGCGCGGACAGCTATCTGCTTAACCGTTTTGATGCCCATCACTTACAACGTGCCATCGCGATGTTTGTGATGACTCAGCGCTATTTATTAGCATGAAATTCAATAAATAAGGCATGCACTTCGTCATTGGAGCTACAGGTAGGCGGCAAGTGAACACATCCCGATGAGCTGACTCAAGTCAGTGATTCGGGGGGGTGAGCGCAGCTAACACCCCTGCGACTTCAAGGACGAAGGGGATTACCACCACTGGTGAAAATGATGCACCGGCCCGATCCCCTGCCCGACTTCAAGGGAATCGGCTTGTTCTAATGCACCTTGCAGATAGTGTTTGGCGGCATTCACCGTATCTACCCAATCGTGGTGCCGTGGCCGTAAGGCCGCCAATGCGGCCGATAAGGTGCAGCCGGTGCCGTGGGTATGGCGAGTATTTACTCTGCGGGTAACAAAACGCTGTTCGCCTTGTGCCGTAAACAGCCAATCGGGGCTATCCTCACCGCTCAGATGCCCTCCTTTCATCAATACTCCCTGACAGCCCAGAGCCAACAGTGCTCGCCCCTGTTCACACATTTGTTGCTCATCGCGGGCAGGCTGGCAATTGAGTAGCGCGGCTGCTTCTGGCAGATTCGGGGTAATCAAAGCCACCCGCGGTAACAGCAGTTGACGTACTGCGTCTACGGCCTCTGGCGCCAATAAAGGATCACCGCTTTTGGCGACCATAACGGTATCTAGCACCACAAATGGGATGGGATAACGTTGCAGTTGTGTGGCAACAATCTCGACAATGTCAGCATTAGCCAACATACCGATTTTCGCGCTATCGATGCGCACATCACTGAGAACAGAATCGAGTTGAGCTGCAACAAACGCCGGTTCGATGGGATAAACTGACTGCACACCACAGGTATTTTGTGCCACCAAGGCGGTGATCACACTGGTGCCGTAAGCTTGCAAAGCAGAGAAAGTTTTCAAATCAGCCTGAATACCGGCCCCACCGCTAGGGTCAGTTCCGGCAATCGTGAGTGCATTAATTCGCTTCATGAATATCTCTCCACACTCATATCAATGGGAGTTCGAATGGCAGCAACAGCGAGAATAGCTAAAGAGAAAACGGCAGGTTGAACGAACATATTCCTCCTAACCGGCGGTCAAGAAGGCGGAACCCTAAGGTGCCGAGACTTCCCTACGCTGGCATAATCCAGATCAGGTAATACGGGTAATATCTCAGCCATGCCACTGTTTGTGGCAGGCACCCCGAGTCAGAATTGTTATTATCATGGGCAGGTGGTAGAAGATCAATCATGTATTGGCTCAACCAATGATCAATTTCGCGAAAGCACCCTGTTTTGGAGGTATAACCGTAGGATGAGTATCAAGATTCGTCAGTATCAGGAAAGTGACCGGCCATTCCTGCGCACCTTGTATCTGGCATCACGTAAAGCAGCCTTTACCTGGCTGGACGTTGAACACTTTAGGCTGGAAGATTTTGATCGCTCAACCATCGGTGAAACTGTGCTGGTCGCCGTTGATGGCGATCAACACTTAGGTTTTGCCTCAATTTTTATGGAAGAGAGTTTCCTGCATCATCTGTTTATTGACCCTGCGCTACAACAGTCCGGTACGGGAAAAGCCTTATTGCAGGCAGCACAACAGCTATTTACCAGCCACGGCTCACTCAAATGTCTGGCAAAAAACCAGCAGGCGCTGGCGTTTTATCAAAAACAGGGGTGGGTAGCTATAGCCACCGGCATCAGTAATGATGGCGAATATACATTAATGCATTGGCATAATGAGAAGGTTAAATAAGCACAAGGGAACCGGGTTTCCTGGTGCTTATTTTCTATTCCCCGCGCAGCGCCTTCACATCATCGGCTTTTATATTCAGTGCCGGTTGTCCGAATTGCTGTAGCAGATAATGACTCAAACTAACAACCTGCTCATCGGTCAAGGTGTTGGCAAACCCGGGCATAAAGACTTCACCGTCATTGGTTTTGCGTGACACACCGTGGAGAATCACATTAATCAGGTTATTGGGCACGGATGCCCCGACCACCGAGTTTTTCATCAATGAAGGGTAATAACCGTCTTTTACGCCCTCACCGGTGAAACTGTGGCAACTGGCACAGTTCCCCAAATACAGGCGCGCGCCGTCAGTGTTGTTATCTGCCGTGAAAGGCATACCGCGTAAGGAATTAACACTACTCGCCGCTTGCCCCCAATCCGAACGACTCTTGGTTTCGTCATCTGGATTTAATGGCTCCAGGGTACGCAGATACACCGCCATGGCATTGAGATCACTCTCGCTCAGGTGGCGAGTGCTGTTCTCAATAACTTCAGCCATCGGCCCGGCAGCTTGCGCTTTACCGTCAACATGGCCGGTGCGCAAATATTGCACCACCTGTTGCTGACTCCAGCCGCCAATACCGGCATGTGGATCAGCGGTAATATTAAACGCCGTCCAACCATTAATCTCTGCCCCCCCATAGGCTTTGCTCTCTTTCATCCCCATGGTGATATTACGCGGGGTATGGCACTCACCACAGTGCCCCAATGCTTCAACAAAGTAAGCCCCCTGATTCCATTGTGCATCTTTAGTGTTGTCCGGCTGAAAGCGCTCCCCCTCGAAATTGACCAAATTCCAGAACCACAATCCCCAACGCTGGTTGAATGGGAAAGGCATGTCATTTTCGCGGTTAGCTTGATGCACTGCTGGCAGACTAAACAGATAGGCTTTAATGGCTTTGACGTCAGCATCCGTCAACAACGTATATGAGGTGTAAGGGAATGCCGGGTAGAGATTCTCACCATTTTTCCCTTTCCCTTCATGTAATGCGCGCAAGAACTCTTCATCCGTCCAATTGCCAATTCCGGTCTCTTTATCGGGCGTGATGTTGGGCGAATATAGCGTGCCCATCGGCGTCTTGAAGGCAAGTCCACCGGCAAAAGGCTTGCCGTCTTTGGTGGTATGGCAGGCCACACAGTCAGCGGCCTTAGTCAGGTACTCACCACGTGCAATCAGGTCAGCATCAGCACTGGCATACCCAGTTACGGCTAAACCTAATGCGATAAACAGGAGATTCACTGAACAGCCCAAGGTTTGTTTTCTCATCTTACACCTCGGCCTTTAATGTTTCAGCGATACGCAGCGAGAGTGCGGCAATCGTCAAAGTACAATTAACTGAACCGACAGTTGGCATTACACTACTACTGGCGATAAACAGGTTTTTATGGTCATGGGTACGACAATCGCTGTCCACTACCGAGTCTTTCGGGTCACTGCCCATAATGGTGGTACCCGTAATATGATTGTTATTGGCGAAGTTATTGTTGAATTTAACCTCGGTTCCCCCCATCAGCTTTGCCGCCTCGGCATAGACCTGCTGAGTGTGTACCGCACTTTTTCGCACATAATCATCCATTGCATAGTAAAACTCGGGTTTCGCAATACCGATGGCGTCTTTCTCGCTAGCGCTGGGGATAATACGATTTTCGACATGAGGCAAAATCTCGTGGAAGCTGTCGAATTGTACAAAACGCGCGGCCCTGTCACGGATTTTGGCCTCAAGCTGTGGCCCGAGTTGCAAATCCCCCTGTTTGAGTAATTCAATCGTGACTTGATCGGTACGTGACAAATTGGATAAATGAATTTTTTTCGCTGCAAAATCAGCGCGGAATGCACCATCACGGAAGCCGATCATCGACGTCATTTCCTGCGGCCCACGCCCTGGCCACAAGGGTTCACTGGCCATAAAAGTCACCCCGGTTCCGGGGTGATCCATTAGATTGCGCCCCACCATATCGGAACTATTACCCACTCCCCGTGGATTTTTCTCATCGGTGGACATCAGCATCAGTTTCGGAATTTCAATGCCATTGGCGGCCAGTACAAAGTATTTACCCTCAGCCCGATGCTCATTGCCTTGTTCATCTTTAAACAGTGCTGCAATAATCTGCTGTTTATCATTAACTTCTAACTTATAAACCACCGCTTTGGGGCGCACGACTGCCCCCGCCTGCTCGGCTTTTTCGACATGAGTGATACCGTTATACATGGCGCCAATCGGGCAAATAGGCATGCAGTTGTTATTACCACAACAGGTTGGCCGGCCATCATAAGGGCGACTGTTACGGGCGACCGGTTCAGTGACCACATTGAAACTTCCGCCGTTAAAGCTGCCACCGTTAAAAACATGGCTATTTAACACCGTCTTGATGCGCTGTTCATTCCACGATAATGGCAATGGTGCCATCGGATAGGGTTCGCTGCGGGGTGATCCTAGATCTTCATCACTTGGCCCCCAAACACCTAATTCCTGTTCAGCGCGCAGATACCACTTTTCCAACACCGCATACTCAATTGGCCAATCTCGCCCGACGCCATACACGGTTTTCAGTTTGAAATCGTTAGGCAAAAAGCGCCAGGCAGAAGCCGCCCAGTGCCAGGTTGTGCCACCCACTGCGCGGATATATTGCACATCATACGGATGTTCACCCTTTTGAATCAGATAGTTATTATTTGGGTTAGATTCAGGATGAGGCGCATACGCGGTGGAAGGATATGGCGCCATGTTGTCTGATTTATCCGGCTGATTACGGAAGTTTTCTACAATTTCCCAGCGAGAGAGGCGCGGACCTGCCTCTAAAACCAGTACTGACTTGCCAGCCATGGCCAGTTGATGGGCAACCAGCCCTCCTGCAACACCCGAGCCAATAACGACGATATCCGCCTTTAGTGTGTCAGCCATAAATGTATTCTCCAAAATTATAAGGCGACATCAGGCTTTACAGCCCAGTATCCGGGTTTATTCGGGCAATAAGAGCGAATAACCAACACATCGGATACCGCATCGAACATCAACGCATTCTCATAGCTGATTACCGCCGCATCGGTTCCCTCACCGATCACGCCGACATACCAGCCTTGCAATATTTGCCGGGCGATTTGCTGTTGCAGAGGTGGCCATTGCTGAGGTTCACCCGCAGGCAACGGTTGTAACAAGGAGAGTTTTTGGTCAAAACCGCCTATTTTCCCGAGCAAAACCTGATAGATTCGTTGACCAACCTGCACATTAAGCTGGCGCTTACCGGTCAATGCGCGTGATACCAACATGAATCTTTCTAAATTCTGCGGCGAGGTTTGGGTCGATGCCGCGAAAGCATCTAATGAAAGGGGACTCATCAGGCTACTGACTAGCCCGACGCCGATATATCCCAGCAGACGGCGGCGTGAAATACCCCGCACCTGAGGTATCGGAGAGAGATTTACCGACATGTTTTTTCTCCACAAAACAGCACGCACGCAGTATTCATCCGTTGTATTTAGGAACATGCTGCTAATCGGCATGTGCTAACAGATGCGGGCTACTGCGAGCTAAACTACCCTGCGTGTTACACAGCGGCAGTGGCAATCTTGACTAATAATGAATGGACTTCTCGTCTTATTGACGATGTAAGTTATGAGATGCAGATGTTAAATATTTAGTTGAGTTGTAAAGATTCGTCAAGATTATACCTCCTCAGTGAAGGGGTAAAGCAAAACGTGATTCATATCACATTTTGTAACTATAGAGCCGGATCATGCCTTCACCTCAATCATTACTTCAATACGATTAAGGACATATGCCACTTGATGCCAAACTTGCTGATATTCGGTTGAGTTATAGGTACGTAAAAATTCCACCAGCAGTGTTTTGGTTTGTTGCCATATTGCATCATCGACCGGATGCTCTTTATTGGTCTCAAAGAAGGTTTCCAGTGTTTCAACTTTTTGCAGGTAAGCATCCAACGCAGCAGTCCATTCACTTGTATGCAACTTGTGAGAAATTTGCGCCAGCAGCCAGGGCATATAGTCGCGACTGAGGCTAACATCCCAAGTATCAGCATCTGTTGCAGACCATGTGGCACTTAGATAATCACAATGTGTGCCTTGATCATCGGTAAATCCGTGCAATGCACAAATAGCCTTTTCTACATCAAGCACATAGCCTAAGGCCGGACTATTAATAAATACAGCATCATGAGGGGTTCGCTCATTAAAATTCACTACAGCACCTATGTATTCACCTAATTTTGGCCCAGTCATCACACCTTTGAAGTTAATATATGGTGGTTTTTCATTCATATAAAAATGCAAAACTTTATTTTTATATCCATTAACCAGATAATGATATTCCCAGTCAGCCATAAAGTACCATTTTTTGCTGTATATATTATAAGCTACTCCATTATCACAACGGTACTCTAAACTATTATCACTGTAGTTACTGCGATGGTAGGTAAAGCTAATCGCCGAAGGTTGGTCAGTGCCATCATTCAATAATGAAAGGCACGAGGACTCTATTAACGCTTTACCTTTACTTAATTTATTATAAGCCATCAGTGATTGAATTTCTGCATCATAATAAATATGATTCCTACCTTCTTTATTTCCCAAATAGATATAGGTATCATCTGGTTGGTCCAACCGATGGGTTATTACCTCACGTTGGTCATTTACCCCCCTTGATTCAAGCGTTTCCTTATATTGTAATAATGGTCTAACTGCCTTTTCCTGCCACGTTTCAATAGTAGACGCATCAAACCATAGAGTGTATTTATCCACGGTTCCCTGCTGAAAATGTTGTTCCCTGCCATGTAGAATATTAATCGGGCTAGTATGTAAGCTCACATAGAAACCGATTTGATCTAATGATAACGCGGTACCCGTCCCTTGATTGACTAATCTTATTTCATTTTCTACCACCTGAGGGAACCAATACTGGCCAGAATTATTAAAATCACAATAGGTAAATGCCACATCAGCATCAAGCTGGGAACTACGCCGAACCACCGGTGACAAACAGTAAAGGTTGCGATCAAACCCTTGCCCGATAAAGGCCGTCATTATCTGCCCTGCATGACTATAAAAGAAGTAAGAACTTTGTCCATCAGCACCAATAGGCTGACTTTGCTTGGTTAAAAAGATGCTATGACCATTGTTAACATAATAATCATAGCTGAAATATTTTTCAGCGAAAATGTCTGAATGGTAATTGAATGTCACCCTCTTATTCTCAGGATATAAATTCTTTGGTAATACACGATAAGAACTGATGTCTGCTGTTAATCCATACTGCGCCAACTCAGCCGCATTGGTGCTTTTATAAAGCGTAGCAGACTTCCCCAAAAATGAATAATCACTAAAAACCTCAACCCGTAAATTTAGCGGAATTTTTATTGATGCAATATTATTATTCCATTGGCTAAATAGCCATTCATCCTCGGTATAATAAGGCACGCAAAATTTTGTGCCGTCCTCCTTTTCAGAATAATTATCTTTTGAATAAAAACAGACATTATCTTCAT
>NZ_JAZGQE010000114.1:0-15867 GCF_048593885.1 Yersinia sp. 1252 StPb PI
ATGGTTTTAAACTAATGATATTCATCAATAAATCAGTGAAAAAATCGATTTCCGCTAGATCCATAAGCGTGGTTAAAATATATTGCACGCCAAGAAGCAAGGAATAAAGAATAGTCTGTTTATTTATCGACCAGAAGGGAAAGTATACTTTTCATTATTTCTAGTGATAAATCATAAACATTCAAATAACAATCAGTTTTAAATTCGCAACAAATGATCAGTGGCGAGTTTATTAAGCATTTGGGAGCATGATCACGGTAGTTTTCACTGCAAATCGCTATCTTGCCGCCAGCAAAAACTATTGTTCTGCCAAAAACACCAAAAATATCCGATATCGCGAATTCATCTTCTTAATATCGGTTAAATTTTGCACTTGACAATTTAGGTATAAAGCACGATTACGGCACCAAAGTAATAACCAGGGCACCAATTTTAAACGAATCGTTTTGACTGAATTTTTCGCCTGATTATGCAACTCGATAATGCATAGTGGGTATCTAACTTTCGGCTCTTAATTTTAAATTAACGTGTTCACAGTGGAGATCTTTATGGACACTACTCAAGCAGGCACTATTGCCTCCCCGGGAAAAGTTTCATCAAGCACATGGCGTAAAAGTGACACCATGTGGATGTTGGGCCTGTACGGTACTGCAATCGGTGCAGGCGTATTGTTCCTGCCTATCAATGCCGGTATCGGCGGTCTTCTGCCGCTGATTGTAATGGCCATCATTGCTTTCCCGATGACCTTCTTTGCTCACCGTGGTCTCTGCCGTTTTGTGCTGTCAGGCAAAAACCCAGGTGAAGACATTACTGAAGTGGTTGAAGAGCACTTTGGTATCGGCGCAGGTAAGTTGATTACCCTGCTTTACTTCTTCGCTATCTACCCGATTTTGTTGGTATACAGTGTGGCAATCACCAACACCGTTGATAGCTTCATTACCCACCAGATGCATCTGCCATCACCACCGCGCGCTATTTTGTCCCTGATTCTGATCGTGGGCCTGATGACTATCGTGCGTTTTGGTGAGCATGCCATTGTAAAAGCAATGAGTATTCTGGTATTCCCGTTTGTTGCGGCATTGATGTTGTTGGCTGTGTACCTGATCCCTAACTGGACCGGTGCAATATTTGAACATGTATCAATGGACGGCAACGGTACTGGTAGCGGTCTGTGGATGACCATGTGGCTGGTTATTCCGGTCATGGTGTTCTCATTCAACCACTCCCCTATCATCTCGGCGTTTGCAGTATCAAAACGTGAAGAGTACGGCGTAGATGCAGAGAAAAAATGTTCACGCATTTTGGCTTTTGCTCACATCATGATGGTTGTCACCGTTATGTTCTTCGTCTTCAGTTGCGTACTGAGCCTGTCTCCTGCGGATCTGGCGGATGCGAAAAGCCAGAACATTTCTATTCTGTCTTACCTGGCTAACCACTTTAATACTCCAATAATTGCCTATATGGCGCCGGTTATTGCCTTTATCGCTATCACCAAGTCTTTCCTGGGTCACTATCTGGGCGCACGTGAAGGCTTTAATGGCATGATGATTAAGTCTCTGCGTAGCAAAGGAAAAACCATCAATCATGACAAACTGAACCGTATTACTGCCCTGTTCATGCTGGTAACAACCTGGATCGTCGCCACCATGAACCCAAGCATTTTGGGTATGATTGAAACCCTGGGTGGCCCAATCATCGCGATGCTGTTGTTCCTGATGCCAATGTACGCAATCCATAAAGTTCCAGCGATGCGTAAGTACAGCGGCCATATCAGCAACGTATTCGTGGTTATCATGGGCCTGATTGCTATCTCTGCAATCTTGTTCAGCCTGTTCGGTAAATGATTCTGAGGCTGGCCAACGTCCCACGGCCAGCCAGTTATCATGGTCTGATGTTGTAAATTGTTTCAAAAACCGGAGCGTCCGCTCCGGCTTCCTACCACGGCAATGTCATCACTTTAATAATTAGAACCTTTAAGGGGCGATATATGGTCAGCGTTTTTGACATTTTCAAGATTGGTATTGGTCCATCCAGCTCTCATACCGTCGGCCCAATGAAGGCTGGCAAGCTGTTTACCGATGACCTAATCGAACTGGGGCATCTTTCTGCCGTCACCCGAATCACTGTTGATGTTTACGGCTCTTTGTCTCTTACCGGTAAAGGCCACCATACCGATATTGCGATTATTATGGGTTTGGCGGGGAATCTGCCTGATACCGTTGATATTGATGCAATCTCTGGTTTTATCCGCGATGTAGAGTTGCGGGAACGTCTGCTGTTGGCAAACGGCAGCCACGAAGTTGATTTCCCGGCCAATGGCGGGATGAACTTCCACAGCACTAACCTGCCATTGCACGAAAATGGTATGACCATCAGCGCTCATGCGGGTGATGACTGTATTTTCAGTAAAACGTATTACTCCATCGGCGGTGGTTTTATTGTCGATGAAGCACACTTTGGTCAGGAAGATAGCCAAGCGATTACTGTGCCTTATCCGTTCAATTCTGCCCGTGACTTGCAAAAGCACTGTAAAGATACCGGTTTATCACTGTCCGGTTTAGTGATGCAAAATGAACTGGCATTGCACAGCAAAGCCGAAATAAGTGCTCACTTTGCCGCAATCTGGGAAGTGATGCGTGCCGGTATTGAGCGCGGCATCAATACTGAAGGGTTATTGCCTGGTCCAATGAAAGTACCACGTCGCGCCGCAGCTTTACGCCGAATGCTGGTGAGTACCGATAAAAATAACTCAGATCCGATGATGGTTGTCGATTGGATCAATATGTATGCATTAGCCGTCAATGAAGAGAACGCCGCTGGCGGGCGGGTTGTGACTGCCCCGACTAACGGCGCGTGTGGCATTATTCCGGCAGTTTTATCTTACTACGACAAATTCATTCGTCAGGTAAATGAGAACTCATACAGTCGCTACTTCCTGGTCTCTGGTGTGATTGGGGCGCTGTATAAAATGAATGCGTCTATTTCCGGCGCTGAAGTGGGTTGTCAGGGCGAAGTGGGTGTGGCCTGTTCCATGGCCGCAGCAGGCCTGGCTGAGTTGATGGGCGGTAGCCCTGCTCAGGTGTGCATTGCAGCAGAAATCGCGATGGAGCATAACCTGGGGCTGACCTGTGACCCAGTGGCAGGGCAAGTTCAAGTGCCGTGTATTGAGCGTAATGCAATTTCTGCGGTGCAAGCCGTTAACTCTGCGCGCATGGCGCTACGTCGTACTAGCGAACCCAGTGTTTGTCTGGATAAAGTCATCGAAACGATGTATGAAACCGGCAAAGATATGAATTCTAAATACCGCGAAACCTCCCGAGGGGGGTTAGCAATCAAGATCGTTGCCTGTAACTGATTTATCTCAGTGACAGGTCACGTAATAGGCTAAAAGGGCTACTTTTCAGTAGCCCTTTCTCTTATTAATCAATCATCTTCTTTAAACTAACCAAATACGCTACCAAACCATTGACTGAGTTTCATCATCACAAAGTCCCAGATACGACTAAAGAAGCCGCCCTCTTTTACTTCGTTTAATACCACCAGCGGGCGTTGGTCAATCGTCTTGCCATTAAGCTGAAAATCGATGGTTCCGACCACTTGATTTTTGGCCAGCGGCGCACGCAGCTCCGTTTGATCCAACTTATAACTGGCTTTAAGATCCTTCATCTGCCCTTTCGGGATAGTGATAGCGGCATCCTCTGCCACCCCAAGCTCGGCCTCGCCGGTATCACCAAACCACACTTTCTGCGTCACAAAAGGTTTGGTGGCTTTAATCGGCACCACGGTTTCATAGAAACGAAAGCCCCAGGTCAACAGTTTTTCACTTTCACTAAAGCGAACCCGATCACTGGGTGCACCTAACACCACAGAGATCAAACGCATTGGCCCTTCGGTTGCAGATGCGACCAGATTATGCCCCGCGCCGGAGGTAAAACCGGTTTTCATGCCATCCACATTGAGATTAGTGCTCCATAGCAGACGATTACGGTTAATCTGACGAATCTTATTAAAAGTGAATTCTTTCTCTTTGTGCAGCGCATACTCTTCCGGCACGTCGCGGATCAGTGCCTGACCTAATACCGCCATATCCCGCGCAGTGCTGTACTGCCCTGGCGCATCAAGACCATGGACGGTCATAAAGTGAGTATTCGCCAGACCCAAGGCTTTGGCGTAGCTGTTCATCAGACCAACAAAACTGTCTTGGCTGCCAGCCACATAATCGGCCAACGCAATACTGGCGTCATTGCCTGACTGAATCACAATACCTTTATTCAAGTCGGACAATTTCACCTGATCGCCCGGTTTCAAAAACATCAGTGAGGAGCCACGTAATGCCGGATTACCCGTAGCCCAGGCATCTTTCCCCACGGTCACTAAATCATCAGGGTGCACTTTCCCCGCTTTAATGGCCTGTCCAATCACATAACTGGACATAATCTTAGTCAAACTGGCCGGATCAAGGCGCTGGTCACTGTTCCCTTCCACCAACACCTTTCCACTGTTGTAATCCATCAGCACATAGGCTTTGGCATCTACCGGGGGAGCAGCCGGGTCTCCAGCCGCATGCGCGGCGGGCAGCACCAAAAGCAATAAGCCAGCACTGAAGGTTAATTTCTTTATCTTAAAGGGGAGGATAAATTTCATCATGAGGTCGCCAGAGTATCCTTGCTAATAATTGGAAATAAGTGGTATTCCCAGAACCAACCACTGTCCAATTAGCGAAAAAATAACGTCTTTTCACTTAGACTGAAATATTAGCTTAGTCATATTTCAGTCCCTTTTCTAAATTTATCCCATTGCTGGCCCAATTGGGCGTAGTTTTACGTTTTGTTTTGTAAAGAGACTGTTTTTTATAAATATCGATGGCTATACGGCTAACCATCTTCCTGTCTGAACATCCTTACACCTAAGCACCTAAACGTCTAAAAAAACATAAACATATAACAAAAGGTAATATAGGCGGGTTATTTGTTCTTTTTAATGCTTAAGCCGCTAGCGCTATTATCCAGCCCATCAGTTGTTATCCAAATTCATGCTGTTAAACAATTTATGCTGTTAAACAAATAATGCTGGAGTATGCAATGGCTATCCCACGCTCGGTACTTGATCTTATCGGCCACACCCCGCTACTGGAACTGACCCACTTTGATACCGGCCCATGCCAACTGTTCGTCAAGCTGGAAAATCAGAATCCCGGTGGGTCGATTAAAGACCGTGTCGCGCTCTCGATGATTGAGCAAGCTGAAAAAGAAGGGTTGCTGCAACCCGGCGGAACCATCATTGAAGCCACCGCTGGCAATACCGGCCTTGGGTTGGCATTGGTAGCGGCGTTAAAAGGTTACAAACTGCTATTAGTGGTACCGGATAAAATGAGCCAGGAGAAAATTTTCCACCTGCGGGCATTGGGCGCACAAGTGCTATTGACCCGCTCGGATGTGGGCAAAGGGCATCCGGCTTATTATCAGGACTATGCTCTGCGTCTGGCGCAGGAAACACCGGGGGCTTTCTATATCGATCAATTCAATAACCCGGCAAACCCCGCGGCGCACCGGACATCGACCGGCCCTGAGCTGTGGCAACAGATGGATGGGCAGGTCGATGCCATCGTGGTGGGTGTTGGCTCCAGCGGTACCCTGAGCGGCCTGAGCCAATACTTTGCCGAGGTTTCACCCGCCACCGAGTTCGTACTGGCCGATCCTGCGGGATCCATTTTGGCAGATTACGTCGACAGCTCGCAGATTGGCGATGCGGGTAGCTGGCTGGTCGAAGGAATTGGTGAGGATTTTATCCCGCCACTGAGCAACTTTTCTCAGGTAAAAAAATCTTATCGCATCGATGATGCTGAAGCCTTCAGCACCGCACGTGCGTTATTGCGGGAAGAAGGGGTACTGGCAGGCTCATCTACCGGCACCCTACTGGCCGCAGCATTACGCTATTGCCGCGAGCAAACCACACCAAAGCGAGTGGTCACCTTCGTTTGCGACAGCGGCAACAAGTACCTGTCCAAAATGTTCAACGATTACTGGCTCATGGAACAAGGTTTGCTGAGCAAGCCCCAGTATGGCGATTTGCGTGATTTCATCACTTATCGTCATGAGGACGGCGCAACAATTTCTGTTTCACCGCAGGACACGCTGGCCGTGGCTCACGCCCGAATGCGCCTGTATGACATCTCCCAGCTACCAGTATTAGACGGCGAAAAAGTGGTCGGGTTAATCGACGAATGGGACTTGCTGAACACCGTACAAGCAGATGCCAGCCATTTCAAATTACCGGCCAGTGCCGCCATGACCCATCAAGTGAATACATTACAAAAAGAGGCCGATTACCGCTCTCTACTGGCAACATTCAATGATGGCCATGTAGCAGTAGTGTTGGATGGAGAGCGTTTCCTTGGCTTGATTACCCGCACTGATGTTTTGAATACCTGGCGTCAAAAGCTGGCTTAATCTTCTCATATTAAGGATTTTTATTATGGCAAAGTTCGATACCTTAACCGTTCATGCCGGTTATACCCCCGATAGCACCGGTGCGGTGATGCCCGCAATTTACGCGACATCCACCTTCGCACAACCCGCTCCTGGCGAGCATACCGGGTATGAATATTCGCGTAGCGGCAACCCAACGCGTACCGCGCTGGAAAAGGCGATTGCGGAACTGGAAGGGGGCACTCGAGGTTACGCCTTCGCCTCTGGTCTGGCAGCCTGTTCAACTGTGCTTGAACTGCTGGATCAGGGTAGCCATATCATTGCCGTGGATGATTTATATGGCGGAACCTATCGCCTGCTGGAAAAAGTTCGCAGCCGAACGGCCGGTTTGCGAGTGACCTATGTCTCCCCTGCGGATACCGAGGCATTAGAACAAGCAATATTGCCAGAAACCAAAATGATCTGGGTAGAGACACCGACCAATCCATTGCTAAAACTGGCTGACCTGACGGCCATTGCGGCGATTGCCAAAAAGCATCAACTTATCAGTGTGGCCGATAATACCTTCGCCTCCCCTTACATCCAGCGCCCGCTGGAACTGGGCTTTGATATTGTGGTGCATTCCGCCACCAAATACCTTAATGGCCATTCTGATGTGGTCGCTGGCGTCGCGGCGGTGGGCAATAACCCTGAACTGGCAGCACAGTTAGGCTTTCTGCACAATGCGGTGGGCGGAATTTTAGATCCTTTCAGCAGCTTTCTGACGTTACGCGGACTGCGTACCTTGGCTTTGCGCATGGCGCGACATAATCACAGTGCCCAGCAGATAGCCGAGTGGCTCGAAGGGCAACCACAAGTTGAAAATGTCTATTACCCAGGGCTGAAAAGCCACCCACAACATGAGCTGGCATCACGGCAAATGGCGGGTTTCGGCGGTATGATTTCTGTGCGATTGAAAGGGGATGATGAATACGCTCGCGCGGTAATCAAACGCTCACATCTGTTTACCCTGGCCGAAAGTTTGGGCGGGGTGGAAAGTTTAATCAGCCAGCCATACAGCATGACTCATGCCTCCATCCCCTTAGAAACCCGGCTGAAACACGGTATTACGCCACAATTACTGCGTTTGTCGGTGGGTATTGAGGATACCGAGGACCTGATTGCGGACTTGGCACAAGCACTAAACGGTTAATCGCCTGCTGACAGGACGTTGCCGCGTTGATAGCGGTAACGTCCATTATTGCGCAGTGAAACCACAGCAATGAATACCGCGGCTGTTATATCAAATATAGGTGATGATAAATTTTAGCGCCGGTGAGCCAACGACCTGACCCATCTATCGCCCAGGCTTTGTACGCCCTGAACCAAAATGACCAATATGATTAATGTCGCTACCATCACTTCATTATTAAAACGTTGATAACCATAACGAATAGCCAAATCACCTAATCCACCGCCACCAATAACACCCGCCATTGATGAGAACCCCACCAGCATCACGACAGTTAAGGTAATGCCGGCCAATAAAGCGGGAAGTGCCTCTGGCAACAGAACTTTTTGAATCACATGGCGTGCCGAGCCGCCCATCGATAAAATTGCTTCAATCCGCCCTTTATCCACTTCATCCAAAGCCGCTTCGACCACTCGGGCAAAAAATGGGATGGCCCCCAGAGTAATTGGCACGATGGCAGCGGTACTGCCTAACGTGGTGCCGATAATCCAACGGGTAATCGGAATCAACGCAATCAGTAACACCACAAAGGGCATTGAGCGCCCCAAATTAACAATGGCACCGACCAATGTATTCAAGCGCGCGGCAGGCAAAACCCCATTGGGGCGCGAAATAAATAACAACACCCCCAGTGGTAAGCCAATCAATACAGTGAAGAAGGTGGCAATTACCACCATATAGATAGTTTCGCCGGTGGCATTGGTGACCAGTGCCAGCAGATCTTGCCAACTCATGTCGCTGTTCATATCAGTTCTGCCCTCACGCCACGCTCATTAAGAAATTGTAAGACCTCAGCTAAACTCAACCCGCCGTCTGGGTGGCTGAAATCAACCTGCAAACGCCCAACCCGCTGGCCACCTATCGATTCCACCCCACCGCCAAGTAGGGTTACCCCTACGGCATGTTGCTGCGCCAACTCACTGAGCACGGGGGAAGCCGCTAAGGTATCGAAAAAGGTTAGCTCCGCCACTGGCGCACCAGACAACGACGCCGGCCCCCGAGCGGGAAGCAATGAACGCCCTAAACGGGAATGTGTTGATGCCAATAAGTCAGCAATAGCGCCGGTTTCCACCACCCGCCCCCGCTCCAACAATGCTGCGCTATCACAGATGGATTTCACCACCTCCAATTCATGAGTGATCAACACGATGGTCAATCCAAGTTGGCGATTGATATCACTGAGCAATGCCAGGATCGATGCGGTGGTTTCAGGGTCCAGCGCGCTAGTCGCTTCATCAGATAACAGATATGACGGTTTGGCGGCCAGCGCTCGGGCAATTCCCACGCGCTGTTTTTGTCCGCCCGATAACTGCGAGGGGAAAGCATAAGCCTTGTCACTCAAGCCAACCAAATCCAATAACTCAGCAACGCGCTGCTGGCGTTGCGCTTTGGGCATCCCAATAATTTCCAAACCAACAGCAATGTTGTCCCATACATTACGTGAATGAAGTAAATGGAAATTCTGAAAAATCATGCCGATATTTTGCCGTTGCAGCCGCAATTCACGGTCAGAAAGTGTGGTTAATTCCCGGCCATCCACTTGAATACGGCCCGAAGTGGGCCGTTCCAATAGGTTTAGACAACGGATTAAGGTACTTTTACCTGCCCCGCTACGGCCAATAATACCGAACACCGAGCCTGTCGGGATCTCAAGCGAGACCTCCTCCAGGGCCACCATTGGCAGCCCTCCTTGTGGATAGGTTTTACTCAGGCGTTCGATGCTAATCATGATTTAAGGCCTGCCACAGGGATAACTGAACCGGCATATTTTTCAGTGATAAACTTCGCCACTTCGGGTGACTGCAAATCTTTCGCCAATTGTTTGATTCGTGGATCACTGGCCAGCGCGGGGGTAGTGACCAGAATATTGGCATAAGGGTTACCGGCAGCTTTCTCCAGTCCTAATGCATCTTTCGCCGGATTAAGCCCTGCCTCTAACGCATAATTTCCATTAATCACTGCTAAATCAACATCATCCAATGAACGAGGGATTTGCGGTGATTCAATCTCTAAAATTTTCAGATGTTTTGGATTGTCCGCGATATCCTTCGGCGTCGCCTGATTTTTAGCCGGATCGGTAAAGCCCGGCTTCAAGGTAATCAGCCCCTGATCTTTCAGTAAATAGAGCGCACGGCTGAGGTTAGTCACGTTATTCGGCACCGCTACCGTGCCATTTTGCGGGACATCAGCAAAGGTTTTATGTTTGTGGGAATAGACGCCAAGTGGCTCAATATGCACCGTTGCGGCCACGGCAAATTTTTGCCCCAGCGCCTGCTCCTGGGAGTGCAGATAAGGCACATGCTGGAAGTAGTTGGCATCGACATCACCGTGAGCCAGCAACTCATTCGAGTTCACACCATTGGGGATCTCGATGACTTTCAGATTCAGAGAGGGATCGAGTTTTTGCACAAATTGCAGAATTTCTGCATGAGGAACCGGATCGGCGGCTACCCGCAGCGCTTCGGCTGCCTGTGCTGACAAACTAAAAGAAGACACCCATGCAGTCAGTAAGGTGGCACTAATCAGGCCGGAAATACGTGTTTTAGTCATTATCATCATCCCAAAAATAAAGTTTTTAATTCAAGCTACCCAAAAATCCGCGCGCCAGGCAGATTGCCAGCAGACGATCCGCGATGAACTTATCCAGCCCCTACAGCTTCAATTGCGCAGGGTAGTAACGCTCGGCAACATCGGGGTGAGAGCGCAAACGGCCCTTGAGATAATTAAGCCCAACATCACGAAACAGCGGGTTATGAGGATCACTGGCTGGCCCACGCGCTTGCGCCACCAGCGGCGCTGGCAGTTGATACAACGGAACTACCGCATCCAGAGGCGCCCCCAGGAAGAAAGCGATAGATAACCGGTCTGTACCGGCAGGAGGTGTTTCCACCCGGTGTACCGTGGCACGCAGATAACCATTACTGGCCAGCTCCAGCAGTTCTCCAATATTGACCACGAAGGTGCCGGGTCGTGGTGCGGCATCAATCCAGCGTCCTTCCTCCACCTCCACCTGCAAGCCGCGTTGCTGGTCTTGCAATAAGAAACTGAGGAAACCGGAGTCTTTATGCGCACCGACCCCCTGCCCGCTTTGCGTGGTTTCACGCCCCGGATAGCGAATTAGCTTGATATGTTCATTGGGTTTATCGCCATACAACTCATCAAATGCATGTTCATCCAGTTCCAATGCCAGAGCGAAAGCCCGCAGCAAACGCAGCGCCATGCCGGTCATTTCCCGCTGCCATTGCAGTATTGTTGGTTTTAATTCCGGCAGAGCCTCGGGCCACTGGTTTGGCCCTTGTAGCCGTGCCCAACTTGGCGTGCCCGGCGTTTGCGGTAATGGGGCTCTTTCAGCACCAATATCGAACTGTTCACGCCAGTCCGGCTGGCCTCGTGTTAACTCAGAGGCCGCACGGTTATAGCCACGAAAATGTGGCGAGCGCACCATGGCCACCGCCAGTTTGTCCTCATCAGGCAAGGCAAAAAATTCACGGGATAAGGTTTGGATTTGTTGTAATAACGCGGGGTCAATGCCATGTCCGGTGAGATAAAAGAATCCGATATCTCGTGCGGCATGGCGTAAATCGACTAAGAATGCCTGACGTTCAGTTTCACTGCCATTAAGCAGGGAAAGATCCAATAGTGGTAATGTGTTGGCAGATAATGGGTTAACCGCGGTTGGGTTAACAAATAATGGGTTGCTTAGTGTTTGATGACTCATGTTTCACTCCAGGATTTTCAGTCGGTTGCTTTTTTTGCTCAGAACCAATGAAAACTGGACAACCATATAAACGAATAATCAGCATAATCAGCTCCTGGGCTGTGGGGTGAAAGCAGACAGACGACAACACTCTTTCTTTAGCCATCGGGCGTTTAGTGACAAACCGCGTTAATAACCTGTCATTTAAGGATAAAAAGCAGTTTTAAGAGCGTTCTCGACTAGATACTTAACAATCTATATCCAAACGATATAAACAATTAACACCGAAACTGAGTAACTCACCAATATCAATCCGTTCTATGTTATTTCTTTCATTACTGATAACAATGCCGTATCACCAGCCCTGCAACATCGAAAACCAGAGTCATTACGTTGTCTTAATATTCAGATAATCTGCCATCCATAACTGTATAGGGGTGAGCTAGCAACCCTGCCGTGCTAAGTAAGCTTCCATGTTTTGCTAGAAAGTATTAGCTTAACGGTTGATACCCTTTTTTCCGTCGGGGAATTTCAGATGTCCAGCACATGCACTGTTAAGTTTCACTTCAATCTTTCTGTCAGCCGGGAGGTGGCTTAATGGATTTGGCCCTGTTTGATCTCGATGAAACGCTGATCAGCGATGATAGCTCCGGCCTTTGGTTACGCTGGCTGGTTGATAAAGGGCTGGCTCCTGCTGAGCTGGCAGAACAAGAACAGTATTTGATGAAACAGTACTATCAAGGGCAGATGTCGATGTCCTGTTATATGGAATCAACATTGTCGCCCTTAATCGGCAAACATACGGCTGAAGTTGCTGGCTGGGTTGAGCGTTTTATCGAGCGAGATATTCTGCCACGAATCTATCCGCAAGCCAGGAAGCTACTGGCCTGGCACCGTAATCGCGGTGATTACATCGTGATTATTTCAGCTACCGGCGAACATTTGGTTACCCCTATTGCGCAGCATTTCTCTGCCAATGCAGCATTATCTATCGGTGTTGCGGTGGAGGATAACCGCTACACCGGCAAGACCTATGGCACCCTGACTTACCGTGAAGGCAAAGTAGAACGGTTAAAACAGTGGCTCATGGCGTCGCCTCAGTTAGATTTTCAGCATACCTACGGTTACAGCGACTCGATTAATGACAAGCCGCTGCTGGAATATGTTGATCATGCGGCAGTGATTAATCCCGGTAATGAATTAGTGGATTTGGCAATATTGCATGACTGGGATATCCACCATTGGCAACGGCGTTAAATAACGCTGTTTCAGGGGCGTTGGTAGATAAAAATCAAATAAATAGAGAGAATTATATGCTGACTGTTTGGGGTAGGAATAACTCGACCAATGTCAAAAAAGTACTTTGGTGTTTAGAAGAACTGGGTATCAGCTATCAGCGCATTGATGTCGGTGGCCAATATGGCAAGCTCAATGACCCCCGGTATCGCTCAATGAATCCAAATGGCCTGATCCCTTGCCTGCAAGATGGAGACTTCATCCTGTGGGAGTCCAATACGATTGTCCGCTATCTGGCCGCACAATACGGCGATAGTGCACTTTATTTACCTGATGCACAGTTACGCGCAGGGGCAGAAAAGTGGATGGATTGGGCCACCTCCAGCATGGTGGAGCCGTTTAAAGCGGTGTTTATCGGGTTGGTACGCACCCCACCAGAACAGCAGGATAAAGTGAAAATTGCTCAGGGTATGACACAACTCAATACCCTGATGGCAATTGCCGATCACGCACTTGAGAAACAAGCGTATCTGTCTGGCGATAAATTCGGTATTGGGGATATCCCGTTAGGGTGCCTGGCCTATGCCTGGTTTAACCTGTCGATCGAACGTCCATCACTGCCGAGTTTACAGCGGTGGTATCACAGCGTGTCACAACGCGCTGCATTCAAAAAAGTGATTGATATTGGCCTGAGTTAATTATGTAGGAGGAGCCTCAAAAGGCTCCTTAATCCCGAATCACTTGCACAAGTAAGTGATTCGGGTGAGCTAACGCCCCTGTGGCTTCAAGGACAAAGGGAGTACCCAAAGTCATTGGAGTCACAGGTAGGCAGCAAGCGAACAAATCCCGATGAGCTTACTCAGTCAAGTGATTCGGGTGAGTGAACGCCGCTAACACCCCTGTGGCTTCAAGGACAAAGGGAAATTAGAAATCGTAGCTGGCACCAACCATATAACGGCGCCCATCCAGCACTTTATCGTTAACTTCGATATCCACTCGTTTATCCAGTACGTTATACACGCCGCCCATCAAACGGAACTCTTTGGTCAGTTGATAGTTAGCCCCTAAATCGACAAAAGTGTAAGACGGCGTTTTATTGCCCATACTGGTACGATCAAGATACTCTGATGTTCTACCCCGGTAGTTAGCCCGAACCCAGGTGGCTAATTCTTCATTTGCCTGCCAGTTCAGCGTACCGTTCAACATGTGCTTAGGCATCTGGTTCAACGGTTGACCCGAGAATTGCCCACTTTTCTGCTCAGATTGAGTAAAGGTGTAGTTCGATGTCAGTGACCAGGCTTTATTGATTTCCCAACCGAAAGTCGCTTCCACACCACGGGTCATGGCTTTATCCACGTTGGTGCGATCACTAATAAATTTATAGCTGGTACCATTGATCATACATTGGCCGGACGCATTGCCCGTGGTATCAGTACAACGGCGTACCTCGGTGATTTTATCTTTAAAATCAGTATTAAACAGTGTCACACCGGCATTCATACCTTCCTGATCATCCCACAGCACACCAATTTCCTGGCTGAGACTTCTTTCTGGTTTCAGGTTGGCATTACCGACAATGATAGCAGGATCACCCCGACCACCGCCGGTGATTTGCCCCCAGTTTTCCGTGGCCTGACGCAAGTCAGGTGAACGATAGCCACCGGATACCCCGCCCTTTAATGTCCATTGTTCAGCCAGATGCCAGACACCGTACAGACGTGGTGTCCAGTGAGTACCATAGTTTTCGTCCTGATCCATACGGACACCGCCAGTCAGCGCGAAATCATTGGTCATCTGCCATTCATCTTCTGCAAATAACGCCCAACTCCAACGGGTCAATTTAGTCAAATCTTTGGCGGAGGCTAATTGATTACCCTTGTCATTCAGCTCTTCATAACGATATTGACCGCCAAGAATTAAAGTATGGCTATCGAACAGGAATGAGGTTTGGCTATTAAAGATATTATCAACACTCTTCATGTCACGTGATGGATTACGGGTTTCATCTCGTTGAACATAGCTGGTTGAATTACCGAAATCATAATAACCGTGGTGGGTAATCGCATAATTATTACGGTCATATTGCACGTCACTGCTTTTACCGGTTAATGCCACTGAACGCCCGGCGGTTGAGTTTCGGTCCTGCACATAATGGCCGATATCAAAATCAAATTCGTTTTTATCATCAGGAGTCAGGGTAAATGTTGCCGCACCGTTTCTCATGCGCTGTTCATTGTAGCCATCTATTATCTTATCTTCGCTACGATGCGAGAGAAGCCCGCTAACTTTCAATCCCAGCAAGCCATCAATTAATGGACCAGAAGCGTAAGCATTGGTCTGATATATATCGCCGGAGTCTGAATCCTCCTGCAAGGTGGCATCTGCGCGCACCGTGCCTTGCCACTCTTTACCCACCTTCCGGGTAATGACGTTGATTACCCCCCCCATGGCATCCGAACCATATAAAGAGGACATCGGGCCACGTACAACTTCAATACGCTCAATGGCGGCAAGTGGTGGCAGCCAGCCTTGCTCAATCCCTGAACCGTCGCTGTTAGGGCGGGTGCCACGGGTATCAACACGTTTACCATCCACCAGAATCAGGGTGTATTTAGCGGACATGCCACGAATACTGATATCACTGTGGCTACCACCACCGGTGACAACAACGCCGGGAACATCTTTCAGCGCATCGGTAATATCACGGTAGGCTTTATTTTCAATCTGCTCGCGGGTAACCACAGAAATAGATGCCGCAGAATCTTGAATGCGTTGTTGGAAACCGGATGCCGTGACAACCATGGTGTCGGTTGCCGTGGTATTTTTTGTTTCAGCGGCGGATGCCTGAGATGAGATAATTGCAGCTATCACTAATGCCGCACAGTGAGATTTTCTAAAACCCTTGTTAACCTTAACCATTACACGATCTCCATGAGGTGTAAATTTATCAACAACCTTTTCCGCAGGCGTTTTTTACTTGCAGCAATGCCGCCTGGCGGACAGGTGAAAATTTATTTTTTATTAATGTCGGCAATAGCTCACCACAGCAGAAATATCGCTTCCGGCTCTTTCTGCCTAATTATTATTTTATGAAATCTGTTACTGCCAAAATATACCCAAAGTAATTAGAGTCACGGGTGAACTGCGTCCCGATGCGCTTAGACGAGTAAGTGAGTCAGGTGAACCAGCATCGCTAACCCCCCCTTTGGCCATGCTCCGTGACGACTGTTGCACCGATCCCCCTTTATCGTTCCTTACAAGATGGCGCTAACAAT